>JANLZV010000652.1:0-12256 GCA_031366425.1 Pyrinomonadaceae bacterium
CGATCACTTGCGGGAAATCTATCCGGACCGAGAAAAGTTCTCTAACTCTCTTGCTCAGCATGGCCGACTCTTCTCTCATTTCCTTTCTAAGTTCGGCCCTCCGCACCTCGCTGAGCGCCTGCATCGCTTTGGAGTTGGCCAGACCTTGCCACACCAACTCAGGCATCTCATTCTCCTGCTGGTCCAACATCGAATTGTAGACCGCAATCGCATTTTTCTTTGATTCGGTTACGACCAGCAATTCGGCAATCAAAGCGCGCTTCTCCGGGGTGAGCGGCGGCCTCGCCGGCGCCTGGGGTTCCTGGGCCATCGCGCAGATAAACGGCACTACCAGAATTCCGGCCATCAAAAGCAGTCGCGCGGGAGATTTCGCTCGCATCAAAACTTCCTTTCCCTTTTCAAGCATCGACTTTGGTAGCTGCCAACAACCGCTCCACGTATTTGGCGATCACGTCCACTTCAAGATTGACCGGATTCCCGGGTTGGAGTTGGGAAAAATTAGTGACTTCCCAGGTCTTGGGAATGACTGCGATCTCGAAGTGATCTTCATGCAACTCGGCAATCGTAAGACTGATTCCCTCGACCGTAACCGAGCCTTTGAAAACGAGGTACCGGGCGATCTCGGGGGGAAATCCGATGCGCACCGTCCATGAACCGCCGAGATCGGTGGCGTCCAGAAAAGTGCCGCGCGCATCCACGTGTCCCTGAACGATGTGTCCGCCGAGACGTGTGAGCGGAGTGACCGCACGTTCGAGATTCACAGCAGTGCCTCGTATTAAGCCACCGAGAGTTGATCGATCGAGAGTTTCGCGCGAGACATCCGCCGCAAAAGAATCCGTAGCCAGGTCGAGGGCCGTCAGACAAACTCCGTTGACTGCGATCGAGTCGCCGTGCCTGGTGTCGTCGGTCACTACTCGCGCCTCGATAACGATCCGGGCGTTCTCACCCCGCAATTCGACGCTTCGCACGCGGCCCAGTTCTTCAATGATTCCGGTGAACATTTTACGATTTCAAAGTGCAAACTTTTTAGCGCGGATTAGCCGGTAGTCCGCAGTGCCAGAACCAGCAAAAGGATCAGCAGTCCCAAGGCCGCCGGTCCAAGCGAGAAAACCAGCATCCAGATCGGCTCTGACTTGAACGAGAACCCCCAAAGTTTCATGTTTTCTTGACCGGCTTCATTAAGCCGACTTTGCGGTTACTGCCGTCATCATCTGCTGAAACACTTCTTCGATAGACAGCCCGGTGGAGTCAACGATGATCGCGTCGGCGGCGCTCTTGAGCGGCGATTCGGCGCGAGTCGAATCGCGACGATCGCGCTCCGTCATATCAGCAAACGTCTCCGCAAAATCCACCTTCGGATCCTGCGCGCGATCCTCTTCAAAGCGTCTGGTCGCACGCTCTTCTGCCTGGGCCGTCAGGAAAAATTTTACGTCTGCATCGGGAAACACTACGGTGCCAATATCGCGACCGTTGAGCACCGCGCCTCGTCGGCCCATCTCTCGCTGACGCGCGACCATTGCCCGGCGAACTTCGGGAATCGTCGAAACAATCGAAGACATCTCCGTGACGTCTTCACTGCGAATCTCGTCGCTGACATCGCGGCCTTCCAGAGTCACTCTTAAGGATTCGGGATCGCCTTCAAGATCGATGTTCACCCGCGCCGCAAGCGAGCCCACGGCCACGTCGTCTCGCCCATTCAAACCCGACTCCATCACGGCGAGGGCCACCGCACGATACATCGAGCCCGTATCGATATAAAGAAGTTTCAGCGCCCGCGCGAGCATGCGACCGAGCGTGGACTTCCCCGCGCCGGATGGACCATCAATGGCTATGATCAGGTTCTGCTTCATTCCTCGTGGGCCAACTGTGTCCGACTCACACAAACGCCGCGAAGACTTCGTTGGAAAGTAACGCGCCCGCTCGAGTAAGTCTCAACAAGTCGCCATTGCACTCGATTAGACCAGCTTCGCGAAAACGCGCCAGGTCGTCCTCATGCGTAGCGCGCAGGTTCCGGCCAAACATCCGTTCGTGTTCCTGCAAACTAAATCCCTGCATCATTCTCAACCCGAGAAACACGGCCTCTGATTGCCGATCCATTTCCGTTAGCAACGTCTGCTCGATTACCGGCGAAGCTTGTTGCTCGACCAGCTCGATATAACTGATCAGATCGCGCTCGTTTGCCCAACGGCGGTTCGCGCCGTCATAGGAATGCGCCGAACATCCAAAACCATAATACGGGGCGCCGGTCCAGTATTTCGTGTTATGCCGCGACTGAAACGCCGGCAAACTTAAATTCGAGATCTCATAGTGCTCGTATCCAGCTTCGCCGGCACGCTCCAGCATCATTTCGTACATCTCAGTGGCCAACTCTTCGTCCGGCTTCGGTTGCAATCCTCGCTTGATGTGTTCCGCCAGGGGAGTTCCCCGATGGACCTCCAACAGATAGAAAGACAAATGCTCAGGTCGCAAGGCAAACGATTCATCAAGGTTTCGGTTCCAACCGTCGAGCGTCTGCCCCGGCAAGCCGGCAATCAAATCAAAGCTGACGTTATCAAAACCCGCATCGCGCAGTTGGCGAAACGTGCGGCGCGTATCGTCGGAACTGTGTGAACGCCCGAGCCGCGCAAGTTCGCTGTCGTCAAACGTCTGCGCTCCAAAGCTGGCCCGGTTTACTCCCAACTCGCGAAAAGCCGACAGCGTCTCAGAAGTCACGGTGCCGGGGTTCATCTCCATCGTAATCTCGACGTCGCTATCGATCTCGAAACCGCGACGAATAGCGCCAAGCACATGTTCCAACTGCGAAGCGGATAGCAGCGAAGGCGTGCCGCCGCCAAAATAGATCGTATCGACCGCCGCAGCGGGATCGAGGTCGGACGTCGACAGCGGTCCGCTAGTTTTACGAGACGCCTCAATTTCGCGGGCCAGGGCTGAAACATAACGATCGGCCAGCGGTGCGCTGTACATGCCGGTGGCGAAGTCGCAATAGGAACATCGCGAACGGCAAAAAGGGATGTGAATGTAAATTCCGGCTGGTTTCAACTTGAGCGAATTGTATCACGCACCCGCGAACGCACCGTTGCCGGGCAAGGCGTGAGAATTGTGTATCGAATTTTTGCGGCGTGTATGACTCCCGTCTGCATTGAACCTCTTCGGGCTGCCGCTTTTTTTAAGTTCCGACAGTGGCACAGTCGTTGATAGTCAGACTTGATAGTCGAAGCAGCAACACAGCCGGGGCGAAGGGACAAAGGGACGAAGCAGGCGAACCGGCAAACTTCATTCAATCAGGAGGGCGATATGGCCGACGAGAAAGCGACGAACCAAAATCAGGGAAATGAACAGCGTGAAGGTAAGGCGATGGGCGCTGCCGCAAACGCGGGAAACCAAAGCGATCTTGAACCGGGAAATGCTACCAGCGAAATCGCCGGCCAGGGCGGCGGCATTCAGGGAACGGGTCAAGGTCAGCAAAATCCGGGTGGCTTCACGAGTGGTCAGGATCAGAGCCGCGATGAAGGTCGCAGCGAGGGTTCAACCCGACAGCCGGATCCAACGCAGGGCGAATAATTAATCGACAGCAACCCTTGTCAACAGCAATCCACGAGCACGGCGAGTTGAAAAACTCCGCCGTGCTTTTATTTGATCCGTCTAACGCTTCCGCCGGCGCTGATCGTGGGCGACATTTTGTGACTGACCCGTTCAACCTCAGCGAACGCGCGCAGAAAATTTTCGCCGAGGATTTTGCGAATGTCCTGCTCGCTGTAACCACGCTTCAGCAGTTCATAAGTAATGTTCGGCAGCTTGGAAATATCTTCCATTCCAATCGGCAGGCTTGGTACGCCGTCAAAATCGGAACCGATGCCGACGTGGTCCACGCCCGCTACTTTCGCGATGTGATCGAAGTGGTCAATCAAAACTGACAGCGGAGTGACCGGCAACGGATTCGCTGCCATCAACTTGTTGGTTTCCTCTTCCAATTTCTTGGCGTCGTTTTTGTAGAGCTCCTTCAAGGCGTCAGTTTGCGGTTTCAGCCTCGCCTCGCGGGCTTTTGAAGCAGCTATCACTTTCGCATCGATGAATCCCGGGTAGAAATTCACCATTACCACGCCGCCATTCTTTGTGAAACGTCGCAGCAGATCGTCGGGGATATTGCGCGTTCGATCGCCAAGCGCTCGCGATGAAGAGTGCGAAGCAATCACCGGGGCGGCGGTGACGTCAAAGACGTCGCTCATCGTTTTGTCTGAAACGTGTGACACATCCACCAGCATTCCGATGCGGTTCATTTCTCGCACGACGTCCTTACCGAAATCCGAAAGTCCATTGTGCGTCGCGGTGTCGCAACATGAATCGGCCCAGTTGTTGGTGTTGTTGTGAGTCAAGGTCATATAACGCACGCCGAGCCGGTAAAAGTCGCGCAGTGCCATCAGCGAATCTTCGATCGCGTGGCCGCCCTCGATCCCCATCAACGCTGCAATCTTTTTCTGCTTTTTGGCGCGCCGGATATCAGCGGTTGAATAGGAAAGCATGAAGTCGTTCGGATACTTTTCCGCAGCGCGATAAACGTAATCGATCATGTCGAGCGCGCGCCGGGCCGAGCCGCCGTCCCTGGCGTAACTGCGATCAATGTAAACCGAAAAGAACTCGGCCGTGAGCCCGCCCTGCTTCATTCGCGCAACGTCAGTGTGGTACTTCCCCAGCGACGAAACGCCGATGTCGTAATTTTCATCGGTCATGAACGAGAGCACGTCGTTGTGAGTGTCAACCACAATAGCTTTGCGCTGAATTTCCAACGCCTTCTTCCAGAGTTTTTCGTCGCGCGGCGCGCCCGAGGCATCGAGCTGCTGGGCCACAGCCGTGAACGAGAACACCCCGAGCAGACTCAGAACCACCATCGGCAAGACTTTTCTCATATGCATTGCGGTACCTTCCGGCAGGAAATTTTGATGATCGGAAACCGTGCCATAGTGCAAATAACTGCGAGCGCTCGTCAAGGTAGCGCTGCCTACTTATTACGCGAACACGCGTCCTAATAAGCCAGAATTCGCCAGGACCCCGGCGAACCCCAAACCAAACTGTGGCCCGCCACGTTTCCTCCAGCAAAGAAAACGAGCACAGTTAGCTCGTGGCAAAGAGATCCCTTTTCTTTATTCTTTTGTGTTTAGGCTTGCTGAGCAACTCGTGGTCTTGCTCATCTCCCGCTGACGTAACTGTCAGTCGGGCAGCACCCGCATCGACCCCTGCATCGCTAGCTGCGTCGTCGCCAGCGACGCAACTAACTCCGGACAAGCCAAAACGGGCAGAGCAGATCGAGAAAATCTGGCCTTGCGAATTTGAGTTTGATTCCGAGTTGATCTCGGAGAAGCTCGACACCAATCGCAGTTACAAGATTTCAGCCGAAATTCCGCAAATAAGGAACGCGCGCACACCTGCGACCAGAAAGTTTAACCGCTGGATGAGACGGAAGATTTTGGGTTATGTTGCTGAGTTCAGACAGTTGCAGCGTGTCGCCGGAATTTCCGACAAACGAAAGAAGCTTCCCCCTCTTCACATTACCGAGAGCTTGGAATTGGACTATCGAGTCTATTACTCCGACAATCGCCTATTAAGCTTGCGGCTTACACACACGGTAATGGCTGTGGGCCAGATGCATCCCATCGACTACTATGAAACGATAAATTACGACTTGAACAAGGGGCGATTGCTTCGCCCGGCTGATATTTTTAAGCGTGGTTATTTAAGGTCGCTTTCCGACTACGCTCGACGAGAGTTGCGAGAGATGTACGATTTGAGCTATTCGAACGACGACTGGGTAAAGGAAGGAACTCGTCCAATACACGACAACTTTGCCAATTGGAACATAGTGCCGGAAGGCGTCCTTATCTCGTTTGCAGATTATCAAGTCGCAGCCCATGCTTTCGGAAAGCCAGAAATGATCATTCCTTATTCAGCGCTGAGTAGAGTCGTGAAGGGAAACTCGCCGATTAAAGAATTCGTCAGGTGACAAATTCCGGCCAGATGCAGACGCTTTCTGTCTCCATTTACCGCAAGTTGGGATAATTATGTCCATACTAATTGCTGAAGACAATGTGGCCCAGCGCCACTACCTACGCGAAATTCTGGAAAAAGAGTTTTCGTCACACGCCCCGATCATCGAAGCCGCCGATGGCGAAGAAACCGTAAAGCTGGCACTCGATCAGAGGCCGGAGCTGTGCATTCTGGACATCCAGATGCCGAAGCTCTCCGGCGTGAAGGCTGCGCGGGCGATCTGGCGCGACTTCCCTTCCGCGCGAATAATTTTCTGGACCCAGTTTCCTCACGAGATTTATATCAACGAGATTCGCAAGATTGTGAAGTCGGTTGAGCCGCCGCCGGCTTACGGGTTCATTCACAAGAACAATCCCGAGTCGCGCTTTTTACGGTTCGTCGCCGCGGTCCTTGAAGACGGCGCCGACATGATCGATCCGGCTTTCAAGGATTCGTTTAAGCGTCCGTTGTTGACCGAGTTTGAATCGGAAGCGCTTTACTATCTCGCCCTCGGTCTCTCAAACTGGGCCATCGCGCGAAAGTGTTCGCTGAGTTTGCGCGGCGTCGAGAGCCGGCTGGCGACACTCTACGAAAAGCTGTTCGTATCCACCGCCGAAGGTACGCCGCATGAGGCCTATGAAAAGCTCGCTTACAACGTCCGCACGCGCGCCTTCTTCGAAGCATTGAGACGCGGGCTACTCAACAACGATGAGTTGGAAAAAGCAGCCACCGACCTCGAGGGCTGGCTGGAACGCGATGGAAAGCGTTTTCTCGACGAACAGAAGAGTGCCAATCAACGCAAGAAATAGAGAACCGAATACACCGCAGCGCAGGCAAAGCTCTTCGTCAGGGTCGCGAAGAATGAGTGTTTCGCGTTCGGCGCGAAAGGCTTCGCCTCGACCTAATCGTGGGCAATCCTGGCCCTCCGCACTCTTTACGCTTACTGCCCTCTGCCTGCTACTCGCCGGCCTTTTCTTGCTGCAGCCGGCGCCTGGTTTGACACAATCTGCCGAGCCCAGTCCCGCTGCATCGCCGTCCCCCTCGCCATCCCCTTTACCGTCTCCGTCGCCATCGCCCACTCCCGTCACGGGACTGCATCAGTGGGGCGCCGTCACGCTTTTTCATGGCTTGCCATCGGATCGAGTGCACGCCATCGCCCAAGGGCCCGAAGGTGCAATGTGGTTTGGCACGGAAGCTGGCCTGGCAAAGTTTGACGGACGCCGCACCCAAACTGTTTCAATCAACGGGCTCGCGCCCGGGCGCATTCTTGCGCTGCAAAGTGATCCGGACGGCGCGCTTTGGATTGGCACTGAATCCGGCGCCGCGCGACTGGTTGATGGCCGTTTTGAAGTCATCTCAGAAATTGCCGGCAACGCAGTCACCGCAATCATCACGCCGGAACGCGGCCGTGCGCTACTCGCCACCGAACAGGGAAACATTTTTGAGTGTCGGCTGCAGGCGGATGGCACCCGACGAACTGAAGCGGTGTTGACGCAGCAATTACAAAGCGCCGATCGCGATACCCCTGGTCCATTGTTGTTAACCAGCCTGATGCTGGTTAACAACACGCTGTTTGCGGGTTCGTTCAGTCGCGGGGTGCTGGCGATCGCCGACGGCCAGGCACGCGAGATCGAAACGAAGCCACCCAGTTTTTTCGTGCGGGCGCTGGAGGTAGATTCAAGCAACAAACTTTGGGTCGGCACGCGCGTAAAAAAAGTGGAGCCCGGGTTGATGACCGGATGGGAAGTCTCCAAGCTTTCCCGGAACGACGCGCCCACGGGTACGGTCTTCAGCATCAAGACCATCGGCAAAGACGTTTGGGTGGCCACGGACGGCCAGGGCGTTTTTCGCTTTACCGAAGGCAAGAAAGTCCAGCGCTACACATTTGACGGCACCGCGGGAGGACTGCGATCAGATCACGTCTACACAATCTTTCAGGATCGCGAAGACGTGATCTGGTTTGGAACTGATCGCGGAGTTTGTCGTTTCGATCCAAACGCGGTGCGCGTGGAAACGATTGGTGACATCGCCGAAAGCAACTTCGTCCGCACGTTTTTCCAAACCTCCGAAGGCCAACTACTTGCCGGCACCAACCGCGGCCTGTTCGTTTACGACTCCTCATCATCGGGATGGAATTCGGTTGCTGCACTCGCCCGGAACATCATTTATTCGGTAGCCGAGGACAATCGCGGACGCTTGCTGGTTGGATCCGCCAGCGGCTTTTTTGTCAGTTCCCGTCTGTCAAAAGACCTGGGCGACTTGAGCTTCACCAGGGTCGAAGCCGGTTCCGGAAATGCCGACGCGCTTGGCAGTATTCGTGCGATCACTCAGTTTCGCGGCTCGGTTTACGTCGCCAGTTATGGCCGCGGCGTCGAACGACTCGATGACAACCGCCTACAGAATCTTTGGAGCGCGAATCTCGCGGTGCCGCGCGACACCATCAGTCTTTTCGCAGACGGCGAACGACGCTTGCTGGTCGGTTCCGCGTCTGACGGCGTGCTTTCGTTTGACGGCAATGAAGTAAAACAGGATCCAGCTTTCGCCAAACTCAAGGGCAGCACGGTTCGTTCGATCCTTAGCACTCCCGACGGTGCCTTGTGGTTCGCCACGAATCGCGGTGTTTATTTATGCAAGGCGGAGAGTGAATGCACGCTGGCCGCGCCTGGAATTGAAGCCCGGTCGCTCGCCAATGATCCCGAGACAAAGCGAAACGAAGTTTGGTGCGCTACTACGGGAAACGGTTTGTTGAAGATCAGGCTCGACGATCAAGTTGGCCCAGTCGTTTCCCAACTCGACGCCGAACAGGGCTTGCCATCTCAAAACGTCTTCGCCGTCTGGCCGCAAGCGCAGCCTGACGGCAGCGAAACTTTGCTGATCGGCACCGGCCGCGGCATTGCGCGTTACCAGTCGGGGCGGACCGTGCCGACCTTGTACGCCACTCGCGTAATCAGCAAGCGGGTGCATTCGCTCAGCGAATTGGGAACCGGACTCAGCCTCGAGTATCCGCAAAATAGTTTGCTGCTGGACGTGAGCGCAATCAGCAGTCGAACATTTCCCGAGCAGTTTCAATACGCGTTTGCCTTGCTAGACAAGAACGGCGCGGTCATCAAACAGCGCCTTTCGCGCGAGTCACAATTTACGATGGAAGGACTTGCGGCGGGTCATTATCGCGTGACCGCGCGCGCGTTCAGCAAAGATCTGCTTTCGTCAGCGCCACTGGCGTTTGAGTTGACCGTAGCGAAAGCGCCCTTCCCGTGGACTTCCACCGCGCTGGCAATCCTACTCGCGCTCGCGTTGCTGGCATTGCTGTGGGCAATTCTGGAACGACGCCGGATTGCTCGCACCAGTGCGGCGCTCATCGAAGCGAATCGCGACCTCGCTGACGCGCGTCTCAATCTCGCAAATGAAGCCGAGCGCGAACGACGACGAATTGCCCGCGACCTTCACGATCAAACGCTCGCCGACTTGCGCCATCTGCAACTCTTAACGGACCAGCTGCCGGCAACCGGAAATGCGGATGGTAGCGAGTTGCGGCCGGGGCCTGCCGCGCTAAGATTGGAGATCGAATCGATCTCGCAGGAAGTGCGCCGAATTTGTGAGGACCTGAGTCCTTCCGTGCTGCAGAATGTCGGTTTCGCGGCGGCGCTCGAGTTTGCGCTTTCGCATGCGGTCCAGGATGCGCCGCCGGAAAAACGATTTGAGTATGAATTCATCTGTGACGATTCGCTGGAGGAGCAAGCGCAGCTGCCGCCAAACGTGCAGATGCAGATTTATCGCATCGTGCAGGAAGCTGTAAGTAATATATGGCGCCATGCGGGCGCTTCGCGGGTAAAAATGGCCGTACGCTTGTCGACGGATAATGACTTCATCTTGACCATCGAAGATAATGGCCGGGCGTTTGATCCCGATCAAAAGAGCGTGGGCCGGGGGCTGCCAAACATGCTGGCGCGCGCCAGCCTGATCGATGCGGAAGTATATTGGAAGAAGTTAGACGATGCTGGGACGGTGTTCACGCTGAGAAAATCTCGCACGCCAGCCGCGGTTCCTGGTTAGGCTAAAAAGTTAATTTTTCAATCGACTAATAAATGTCACTACCAGAAAGCTTTAGTTACAGCGCGGAAGTAAGAGTCGCACTCGACGTGAACCAACCAACCGTCGCACTTGAATCAACCGTCATCGCCCACGGTCTGCCGCGACCTCAAAACCTCGAGACAGCTTTGCGACTCGAACAGATCGTGAAAGCCGGAGGCGCTGTTCCCGCCACCATCGCGCTGCTCGGTGGCACACTTACCGTTGGTCTCACCGCGGCCCAGGTGCGCTTTGTCGCCGAGGCGGAGGGCATCAGGAAAATTAGCATTCGCGATCTGCCGATTGCCGTGGCAAAAAAGTGGAATGGCGCAACCACCGTGGCGTCTACCAGTTGGATCGCAGAGCGCGCGGGCATCAAGGTGTTTGCGACGGGTGGAATTGGCGGAGTGCATCGCGGCAGTATTCCTGACGTTTCGGCCGATCTTCCCGTTCTCGCCACCAGTGCAATTATCGTCGTTTGTTCGGGCGCAAAAATCGTCCTCGATCTGCCGGCCACGCGCGAGTGGCTCGAAACCCACGGCGTCACCGTAGTTGGCTATGAGTGTGACGATCTGCCGGCCTTCTACTCACAACACAGCGGTTTGCCGGTGGACGTTCGCGCTGATTCGCCCGATGAAGTCGCTGAAATATTTCGCGCTCAGGTATCGCTTGGCATTCAACGGGCGTTGCTGGTCACGGTCCCCGTGCCGGCAGAGTTTGAAGTTCCGGCTGATGACTTGGATCGATCATTGAATCTGGCCTTGCGCGAAGCTGAAGAGCAGCAGGTTGCCGGTCGCGCGCTCACTCCATTCCTGCTTTCGCGCATGGCCCAGGCCAGCGACGGCGCTACCCTGCGGGCCAACCTCTCGCTGCTGGAAAACAATGCCCGCGTAGCCGCTCTGATTGCGTGCGCACTCTAGACGAAAATTTGTCACGTCTCGCAAAAAAATGATTAGCCGCAACAACCCCGCGGCAACTCGATCGCATCTCAGCCGCAAGCCCAAACGCATCTCCCCAATCCGAGATTATCGATCTTCGTCATCGGCGATGGTCGACTGAACTAGTCAAACAGAAGCACGCTCAAGGGTCCGGAACATCTATCCGGGCTCGAGGTCTAAGTCTGTGCAGAATGCGCCGGAGCTTCTCTCCCCGGAGGCTCTCCGATCAACTGCAACTTGATGAGGAGAACTGTCCATGCCACCTAAACTCTTCCTTAAAAACATCACGGTCCCAGAGCCTTGCGCCGCGGATTGGGATTCGATGACCGGCAATGACCAAGTCCGGTTTTGCGAACACTGCGAGCTCTCGGTTCACTACCTGTCACGCTTAACCCGCAATCAGGCGGAGCGCCTGGTGGCCCGTTCAAACGGGCGTCTTTGCATTCGTTATGAACAGGACGCCCAGGGACAGCCAGCGTTCACGCCGGTCAGGCAAAAACTTTACCGCATCAGCCGGCGCGCCTCTCAAATTGCGGCCGGCGCGTTCACGGCAACGCTGAGCTTGAGCAGCGCGATTGCGCAACAAGCCCCGCAAAACGGGCAGTCAAATTCTTACAACCTACCCACCGCTGCGCAATCGAACGCTCGTTGGGGATTAGGCGCGAGCATCGTCGGGACGATCACCGACCCTAACGGAGCCGTTATTCCGGGTGCGAGTATTGCCCTGTGGAGCGGCGAGGCCAGTTTGCCCTTGTACACCTCGTCAGACTTCAATGGACAATTCAGAATAGACCGTCTTGAAGCGGGTAGTTACCGGCTCCGGATTGAAGCGCCCGGTTTTGCTCCCCTGGACGAGCCCAGTGTTTACGTTCAGGCAAATGGCGAGAGTCGAGTCGACCGCAGCTTGCGCTTGGCCGCTCTCGAAGCCAGCGTTGAAATTATTAGTGAAGGCACGGAGAGGTTCGTGTCGATGGGGGGCGCGATGGCTTACATCGCCCCGGAGCATCCGTTTGTAAAGGCCGCGCAGGAAGATGATCTTGAAACACTGACCTCATTAATCTCAGGCATCGACGTAAACCTGCGCGACACCCGCAGCCGCACGACTGCTCTGGAACATGCGGTGAGAAATGCCAACCGTGAGATGGTCCAACTTCTGCTTTCCCACGGCGCGAAACCAAACGAGCGTGATGCGAGCGGGCAGACTGTCCTGATGATGCTGGACGACGACTCCA
>JANLZV010000658.1:0-3114 GCA_031366425.1 Pyrinomonadaceae bacterium
GGAATCGGTCCACACGCCGTCGCGCAGGTCAAACGTTTTGTCTCCTGCCGTCGTGATGGTTGACGATGCGGTGTCCGCATCCACCCGGAACGCCTCCTGCTGCTCACGAGCTCGCTTGCTCTGCTGCACTCCAGCTCGCCCGGTGATCGCCCGCGCGTCGGCAGCTACCATTGGTGCAGGTGACGGTGGGGCTGACTTGTTCGGCCGGTTAGCGCCGCCGAGCAATGCTAAATTGCTTGAAGTTACGTTCACAGTTTGATTCGCCGGTTCCAGCGCCAGATACGACGTATAAGGCGTAACGATCCCGTAGCGCGTTCCCAGGTCTACAATCTCGTCGCGCAACTCCTGCTGTTCGCCGTTGGAACGGACTTGCTCCATCAACCAACCCACACGTCGCGTGGCCCACAGCCGCGGCAGAAAATCGTTGGCCTCGGAGCGCTGCGGGAATCGCAGATTGTCGTAAAAGAAAGTCTTGAACGAGTTTCCACTTCGGCCGGTCAGTTGCAACCTGACTGCGCCAAGATCGCTGTCGTTTCGGTAACGACCGATCAACGTAAGCTGCGAACCCCGGAAGAGATCGGGCAGCATACGCGGATACACCAGATCGGTTTCCACTCCGGGCATATCCAAACGCAACTCCGTCAGCACTGGATGATTAATCTTCGCAAAGAAAGTTGAGACCTTTGCTTCGAGATCTTCTTTGGGTTCAACGTAGTCTGCCACCCCGCCGTTCTCGGCGGCCAACTTATCGAGCAACGCAGTATTCACGTCATAGCCCACTCCGAAAGTGAAAATGCGCACTCCGGGGATTCGGGCTGACCGCGCATTTTCCACGATGCTGTTAGCGTTGGTCACTCCCACCGTCGGCAATCCGTCAGTCATAAAAATCAGAAACTTCGGCCGATCGCCTGGGCCAAACTGTTTGAGCGCAGCCAGCAGCGCTTGATTGATATTGGTGCCGCCGACCGGTCGCAGGGCCTGGGCGAAATTTTCGCCACGTTTCCTTCCCTGCTCGTCGGCCTTGATTATTCCCGTCTCCATCAATCGTTCTTCGCCGGCAAAAGAGATCACATTGAAGCGATCTGCGGGTCGCAAAATCCTGATCCCGTAGAGCAAAGCGGCCTGCGCTTTTTCCATTTTTCCGGCTTCGGCCATCGAGCCAGACGTGTCCAACACAAAGACGATGTCCTTGGCAGAGTATTCCTGTTCCGACCAATCTTCTTTCGGCGAAATCATCAGCAGGTAATAACCGTCCTTACCAGGCTCGCGGTGCGTCAGCAACGTAACGCCAAAGTCTTCCTGAGAAATTCCGTAGAACAATTGAAAGTCTTTCGGCTCGCGTCCGCCTTCAGTTTCAAAACTAATTGAAGAGCGGCGTTCGCCGTTTCGCTTAACTTCGATTGCGTGCGTCGGCGAATAAACGTTTCTAAGCGGATCCTTACTCTCCAGCTCAATTCGACCTGAGACAGTGCCGATCTGGGCCACTTGCCGACCGGTTCCCAACGGATAGCGATAGGCCACGGTGCCGGATTCGGCCTTCAATACCTGGGTATAAGTTAGCTCCAGCTTCTTGTCGGAATGTGGTGCTATCGGAAAAATACTCGCTTGGAAAAGGTCCTTGCCGGCATATTCCAGCAGGCCCGGATCGCGCTGCCGCCTTACTATTTCGTCGTAAATCTTCCTGGCCTCTTCGCGAGATCTAACTTCGCCAACCAACCGGCGATCGCCGTCCCAAATTGCAAACTCGGTAATCGAAGCCTGTTCCGGAATTGGGAACAGATAAGTACCTTCAAGGGTAGCGTCAGTATCGTTTCTAAAAACCTGCTCGAGATGGGTGGTTGCGACCTGGGAAGAAATCCTGGTGTCGATCTTGATCGACTTTATCGGCAAGGCTCGAGGCAATGTGATTGGCGGCATCGGACGTGGCGGACGCGGACAGCGATTGCAAGGGCCCGGCACGATTACGCCCTGCGCCGATGCGCTAATTGCGCTCACGCACAACATCAAGAGCAGAAGTGAAACGGAAGGCAGTAACAATCGCAGTTTTGAAACTTTCATGATCTCCTCACAGGTCAAGACAAAATTTACCCAGCTTGTCAGAGGAAAGAACGTCCGGGCCCGCGGCATCTTGCGGCGATCCGGCGAATCACGGATTGTAGGGCGAGCGCTTTAGAACTTCGCAGCTAGATTCGCTACTAGAGATGAGAGAACCTTAAACGGGGTTTGCCAACTCGTCCCGCGGAAGATCCATGAGATTGTGACGGTTTACTGGCAGAACGAAGACGAGAAGAATCCACTGCCTGAGAAATACCTGAAGACAAACTAACCACAGTCACCGCAACCAGCAATTGGAAACGAGACTTCTCGTTACTAACCGCCGCGACGCCATTCTGACAGCGAACCGCCCTTACCGCCGCGGCGCACTAAAATGATCTCAGCCAGGATGGCGAGCGCAACCTCTTCAGGGGTTACCGCGCCAATATCCAACCCAACCGGCGCGTGAACTGCCGAGATTTGATCTTCAGTCGCACCGCTTTCGCGCAGTCTGTCGAGTACGATATTTGTTCTTCGTTTGCTGCCGATTAGCCCGACATAATCCGCGTTCAATGAAATAACTGAGCGAAGGCATTCCTCGTCTTCACTGTGGCCGCGCGTAACAATCGCTACTGAAACGCCGCGCCCGGAGCCGACCGCCTCCTTCACTGCCTCGCGCCAACTGGTCGCTGTTATCAACTCGATCCGCGCGTCGAGGAAACGTTCGCGCGTTACAAACTCAGCGCGGTCATCGATGACACGAGTGCGATAACCAAGCTGAGCGGCCAGATTCGCGAGTGCCGCACCAACATGGCCCGCCCCGCAAACCACGAGAGACTGTGTGGGCTGAAGACGTTCAAACAAAAGTTTGGCTTCGCTCCAGTCGTCTGAACTTTCAGCAAACTCTCGGATTCGCAACACTAGCGTTTCATCTCTTGAAGCGAGAAACTTCGCAGCCTGGATAGCGATAGCGTCAATCGGCGCCCCGCAATCGTTATCGAGCTGGCGAAGCAACGAACCTGAGGGACCAAAAAGCATTTTCAGGCCGACCGCGGACGGGGCTTCAATCACGGTGACCAG
>JANLZV010000659.1:0-3458 GCA_031366425.1 Pyrinomonadaceae bacterium
CGCGTGCTTGATTGTGAAGCCGGCGCCAAAAGGGGTCACGTCGATGAGGCGCGTGATCTCAGTCCATTCGACATTTTTTGCTTCCTGACACTTCACCCGAATGGGTAATCGTAATTCCAATCGCTGGCGAATGCGCTTGACGTTTCCGGTTTCAGGCATGTGAGATTCGCGTAATTGGCCCAACCAATACCCGCTGGATAAACTATCCTGCCGGCAGCCGTGGACAGGTACGATTCTGAAAGTCGAAGCAACGCGAAGCCATTGATTTTAATAGGGTTTCCGACACTTTCGAGTTTGCCATAAAGCCCTCTTTTAAGCTACAATAATCCTTACTTTTTCTCAGACGATAGTTTCCTGTCGCTAGTCTATTCGAGCTTAAAGTTTTTGCGGCAAAACGGGCAACATCAAGACACATAATCGCGCATTTCGCACGTGACGTAGAGCGCCTCGGTGCGCTGGCTGTAAAGTCTTAATCAAAGCCGGCGGCGGGCGGATTGTACTGGAAAGGTCAACGGGATGGAAACCACTTCTGAACACAAACCCATAAACATCGAAGACGAGATGCGGCGCTCGTATCTCGACTATGCAATGTCCGTGATCATCGGGCGGGCGTTGCCTGATGTGCGCGACGGTCTGAAGCCTGTGCACCGGCGCGTGTTTTGGGCGATGCATGAATTGGGAAACACTCATAACAAAGCCTACAAGAAAAGCGCTCGCATCGTCGGCGATGTGATCGGTAAATACCATCCCCACGGTGACACTGCCGTTTACGACACGATGGTCCGTCTGGCCCAGGATTTCTCGATGCGGTATCCGCTGATCGATGGACAGGGAAACTTTGGGTCGGTCGATGGCGACGCGGCGGCGGCAATGCGTTACACCGAAGTGCGCATGGCGAAGATCGCCACCCAGGTGCTCGCCGACCTGGAAAAGGAAACCGTAGACTTCCAGCCGAATTACGACGAGTCTCTCAGCGAACCCAAGGTGATGCCCACGCGCATCCCTAACCTGCTGATAAACGGTTCGGACGGAATCGCTGTAGGCATGGCCACCAAGATTCCGCCGCATAACCTGACCGAGATCATTGACGCCACTCTTTTTCTTCTGCGCAATCCGGGACTCGATCCGGAGAAGGCCTTAGATGCTCTGTTAAAGATCGTTAAGGGGCCCGACTTTCCCACTGGAGGATTCATCTACGGTGGCGAAGAGCTTAAGAGATCGTATCGGACAGGTCGCGGAATCATCCAGATGCGAGCGCGCGCCGGAATTGATCGGATCGGGCGCGGCACCCAGGAGCGCGACGCGATTGTAGTCACGGAGATTCCTTTCCAGGTTAACAAGTCTCGCCTGATCGAACGCATTGCCGAGCTGATCAACGAGAAAAAGCTTGAAGGCGTATCCGACTTGCGCGACGAATCCGATCGCACCGGGATGCGGATCGTGGTTGAACTGAAGCGAGATGCGGTCCCGCAAATTGTCCTGAATAAACTCTACAAGCTGACGCCCATGCAGTCGTCGTTTGGCGTCATCAATCTGGCGATCGTTAACGGCCAGCCCCGCGTCCTGAAGCTCAACGAAACGCTCGATTGCTTTATCGACTTCCGGCGAGAAGTGGTGCGCCGTCGCACGGAATACGACCTGCGTAAGGCCCGCGCGCGCGCGCATATTTTGGAAGGTCTGACTAAAGCGATCGATGCGCTGGATTATATCGTCACGCTGATCCGCAACTCGCGTTCAGTTGACGAAGCACGCCAGTGGCTCACCGCGCAGATGAAGACCATGAGCGAGGTGAAAACCTGGAAAGGCGTTCCGGGCGACAAGCCGCTGAAGACGTACCTGGCGGGACTGCAAAAGACCATGGAGCGGCTCGCTTTTTCCGAGCTGCAAGCGCAAGCGATTCTCGATCTTCAGCTGCGACGAATTTCCGGGTTGGAACGGCAGAAGATTACTGACGAATACGAAGGCATCATCAAACACATCGCGGAGTTGGAAGAGATTCTGGCAAACGAAAGTTCGTTGCGTCGCGTGATTGGCGCCGAACTCGAAGAAGTCAAAAGAGAATTTGGCGACGCCCGCCGCACGGAAATTGTCGATGAAGGAGTTGAATTCTCAATCGAGGATTTGATTGCTGACGAGGATGTCGTGTTGACGGTAACCAACAGCGGCTACATCAAGCGCACGCCGATCACCACCTATCAACGACAAGGTCGCGGCGGCAAGGGCCGCTTCGGGGCGGCTGCCAAGGGGGCCGACTTTGTTGAGCATCTGTTCATCGCCTCTACGCACGACTACCTGATGGTGTTTACCGATGACGGCATGGTCTACAAGATCAAGGTGCATGAGGTGCCCGACGCGGCCGCTTCCGCGCGCGGCAAGGCGGTCGTAAACCTGATCAATATTCCTTCTGACCGAAAACTAGCCGGGGTAGTGCCCGTGCGAGATTTTGCCGAGGGACGTTACGTGTTGATGGTGACCAGCAAGGGCGTCATCAAGAAGACTTCGTTGTCGGATTTTCAGAACATTCGCACCAACGGCATCATCGCCATCAACATCGACGAAGGCGACGAACTGCTTGACGTCGTCCTGACAGACGGCACGAAGCGGATTTTCATCGCCACGCACAACGGCCAGGCGATCCGGTTTGACGAGAAGAATGTCCGGCCGATGGGGCGCGCCACTCGCGGTGTCCGCGGTATCGACCTGCGTCCTGACGACTACGTGGTTTCAGTTTGCCCCGTCTCCGCCGACGACACCGAAAAAATGCTTTCGGTTTCAGAGTTGGGCTATGGCAAGCAGACACCGATTACCACTTACCGCTTGCAGTCGCGCGGCGGCAAAGGCGTAATCAACATGAAGACGACGGAGAAGACTGGCAAAGTGGTGGCCGTGTTCCCGGTTGACGCCGATTCGGAGATCATGATCATCACGCAGCAGGCGAAGTTGATCCGTTTGGAGGCTGGCCATATCCGCAAGACCGGACGCAGCGCGCAAGGAGTGCGGCTGATTAAGATTGACGGGGGCGACAAGGTGACGAGCGCGTCGCTCGTGGAAGCTGCTGCCGACGAGGAAACTGAGGAAGCTCCGGGCTAGCGAGTATCAGCACATTTGCGGTCATTCGATATGGCAGATCTGAATTACCTAGAAAAGCAACGACTTGAAAAGCTGTTCGGCATGGGTAGCGGATACGTTTTACGGTTTAGCGACAAGACATTCCACGAGTTTGTTCACGGCACGACAGGCCGGAACATTAATGACGAAAAATATAGGGATGCCGGGACTTCGAAGGCCAATCGCCTAAGAGCATTTTGGTCAAAAGAATCAAACCAACTGGTCGGCAAGCTTGTTGGTGAAATGCTACAGCTCGCCGGGGATCAGAGCCCTCCGCTTCGCGAGAGTGAGGCTTATCAACAATCAACGGTAGTCGCTCAACGCCTCGTGGGCAAGCAAATGACTGGCCG
>JANLZV010000704.1:0-6622 GCA_031366425.1 Pyrinomonadaceae bacterium
GCTGATTCTCGCACTCGCGTTAGCGGCAGCGCCGTTGCGTTCGTGGCTGGAGAAACGTTTTCACAAATTATTTGAACGCGAAGCGGCGCTCTATCGACAGATTGTTTCGCGCATCGGCTCCCATGCCGGGCAGTATCAACAGTTGCCTGATTTGCTCAACTTTGTTGAGCAGCAGACGGCCGTGGCCCTGGGACTGCGCCTGGTGAAAATCATAGCTGGTAATCCCACCCTCGCGGCCGACGACGGCGTTGCTCGAAACAGTTATGAAGGGACTGAACTGTGGGTCGCGAACATCATTCGAGAATCCAATCGAAATGGTTGGTCCGCGGTGGATGATAAGGAGCTGCTCGATGCACATGGTTTTACGATCGCTTTTCCGTTGCGCCGGGACGAACGAGTTTGGGGCGTGCTTCTCGCAGACGCGCCTTTAGGAACCCTAAGCGAGGATACTCGCTCGGTGCTCGGGATTCTGGCCGGGCAAGTCGCGATTGCGATTGAAGATTCGCGCCTCGTCGAAGAAAATATCCGGCTCGAACGCACGCTGGCTGAGCGCGAACGTCTGGCCACCCTCGGACAGATGGCTGCGACTGTGGCGCATGAAATTAAGAACCCGCTCTCGGCAATCAAGTCGATTGCCCAGGTGATGGCTGAAGACCCGCAGGTGCGAGCGGAGTATGCACGCGACCTGAGCTTGATTGTGGGTGAGACTGACCGACTGGGGGAAAGCGTCACCCAGCTCTTGAGTTTTGCCCGAAGGGAAACGCCGTCCGAGTTGCCGTTACCCGCCGACCAGTTGATTCGCTCCGTAGTCCGGCTTTCCGAAGTCGTGGCTGAAAAGGAACGCGTCAAAATTAATCTACGGATCAAAAACAACGCTGAGCTGGGTGGCGCCGCGGTGTCAGCGCTTCGCGTGGCGCTTTCAAACTTGCTGGTCAACGCGCTGCAAGCGACACCCACCGACGGCGAGATAACAATCTCCGACGCGGTAGACAAAGGCATTCTGACAGTCACCGTCCAGGATGGTGGTGTCGGAGTTTCCGACGATCTACGTGAACGTATCTGGGAACCTTTCTTCACCACAAAGCAAAGAGGCACCGGACTTGGCCTCGCGATCGTACGCAAGCGTATGCAGGAAGCGGGCGGGAGCGCGCGGCTCGCTGCCCGAGTTAACGGCGAAGGAGCGACTTTTGAACTGCGTGTGCCGCTCGCTGACGAAGCCAGACCGAACTAGCCTGGTCTATCACTGAAAGGATAAACCTGAATGCCCAAACGGTTTTCATTCCCGCATATCGTCCTTTTTCTGTTTGTCGTATTTTTGGGAATCGAGATCGGCGCAGGGTTATACGAGACACTGGTAGTGATGCCTGTCTGGTCGCAGTCGCCTCCGGGTTCGGTTCTGGCTTATTTCCATCACAACGTTGCGAACCCACAATTTGTGCTGAATCAGGGAGGACGTTTCTGGCTTTTCTTCACTCCTGCCCTTTGTCTGCTGTCGATTGCCACATTGTTGTCCGGATTAAAGACGCGAAGCGAACATCGCAAGTGGCGAATCCCGGCAGCCGCGGTCGCGCTGATCGTAACGGTGGCGACCTTCGCTTGGTTTGTTCCCAATATCATCACGCTAATGGGTGAGGAAGTGACGAAGTTGAGCGGCGCACAGATCACGTCGGTGACCAACTGGTGGGTGCGATTGAATTGGATCAGGGCCGCGCTCTACATCGCGGCATGGCTCGCCGCCCTGCGCGCCTTAACTATTCCGGCGAGATGACAGCTGAGGAAGCAAGGACCTGAATGGAACTTTCATGGCACGTCCGCGTGTTACTTGACGACCGATGAACCAGGGTAAGCTCGTTCCAAAATTCCGAGCTTAGGGAAGGCGAGACTGATAGACCGTATCGACCAGCTCGCAACCTCTCCTCGATTAATGATGACCTTGAAGGAGATGTTCAAATGTTCGTTCGAAAAAATCTGCTGACCGTTTTGTGTCTGATACTGCTCGGTGTCGCCACCGGCGTTACCAAAGCAATTGCCCAATCGCCGCTCGCTTCCAGTCCTAAGCACGAAGATCAGAAAATTGACGAAACCAATCTCGATACTCAGTTGTATTTGCTGGTAGCTACTAACCAGGAGGTTGACGACTCCAAACTTCCGGCGTCTTTGGATCCGGTGGTGAAGCAACTGCGCGCGTCACTGCCGTTTAAAAACTACCGGCTGATGACGACGCTGGTTAACCGAGTGAAAAATGACGGACGTCTGACTCTGAAATGGATTGGTGGACCATTGATCGCATCGACGACCGGCGCTGCGTCCTCGAATTCACCAAGTTTCAACGAATTCAAAGTGAACTCTGTCAGGCTCGTGACTGACGATGCGGGAAGGCAAATCGTGCGGATGGAGGGTTTTTCTTTCGGCGCGAGGATTCCAATTCAGACTGGAACAGTGGCCTCGAATGGCGCTTCGACCCCAGTGCTTAACTACGAAGCGACCGGGCTGAACACCGATATCAGCATGCGCGAAGCTGAAGCGGTCGTCGTTGGGACACTGAATGTCGGCCCGTCCGGTGATGCGATCATCCTGGTGATGTCAGCCAAACGATCGAATAAGTAGCAAACAGTTTCCATGCAAGAAGTGGCCGGCAGGACGAGACGGGTTCTCTCCTGCCGGCTGCTCGCGTCTTCACGGCTGCTTTTGTTTGGCACGCAACACGCTAGCGGAATTCACCCGTAAAGTCCTAAACTATTCAGAAGGGTGAAACAAGAAAAATTGCGACTGCTAATTGTGGATGATGAAGAAGCCTCGCGCTACGGCATGCGACGGGCGCTGACCACGTTTGGTTATAACGTCTCCGAAGCAGGATCGGCGGAAGAAGCCAGAGCTCTATTGAAGCAGCTGCAACCGGATCTGATGCTGCTTGACGTAAACCTTCCAGGCATGAGTGGACTAGAGTTTTTGCGGGAACTTAAGAGCGATTCCACAGACGGGCCGCTTGTGATCATTATCACCGCGCACGGTTCAGAGCGAATGGCGGTGGAGGCGGTCAAGTCGGGCGCTTATGACTATCTTTCAAAGCCCTTCGAACTTGACGACCTGCGCCTCGTTATCAAAAACGCAGCGGAAACCATTCAACTGCGCCGCGAGAATTTGTCGCTCCGCCGGCGCATCGAAGTTGAACGATCGCAGCGCGGCGCTTTCATCGGCAACTCTGAAGGCATGCAACGCGTGCGCGGGATGATCGAGAAGGTTTGCGAGACCGATGCGACGGTGCTGGTGCGTGGTGAGTCGGGAACTGGAAAAGAACTCGTGGCCCGTGAGCTTCATGAAAGAAACAGCGTGCGTAGTACCGGCGCGTTTGTCGCAGTGAACTGCGCGGCGCTGCCTTCAGAACTAATCGAGTCGGAACTCTTCGGTCACGAAAAGGGCGCGTTTACCGGCGCTGCGGCCAGGCGACTAGGAAAGTTTGAACAAGCGAACGGCGGCACGTTGTTTCTCGATGAAATCGGTGACATGAGCTCAAACGTGCAGGCCAAACTCTTGCGCGCGCTCGAAGAGAGAAAGATTGAACGGCTGGGTGGAAATGAATCGATTCCGGTAGACGTGAGGATTGTCAGCGCCACGCATCGTCCGCTCGAACAGGAGATCGCTGCCGGAAATTTTCGCGCGGATCTGTTTTATCGTTTGCGAGTTGTCACGATCGACATACCTCCGTTGCGCGATCGCCGCGAAGACATTCCGTTGTTAGCTGAAACGTTTACGCGCGCGGCTGCTGAACGATATGGTCTCCCACTTCGGCAGGTTGGAGCGAGCGCGCTGCGCCGGTTGGTTGACTACGATTGGCCGGGCAACGTGCGTGAGTTAAAGAACACGATCGAACGCGCGGCGATCATGGCGGAAGGCGATGAACTTCGTTCCCAGGACCTCCCAGATGAGATCACACCTGTGGGTGATAAGGCTAAACTGACGGATGTCGCCGCCGCCGTGGACGGGTTGAGTGTTCCTTTCACGGCCGAGTTTCGCGAGGACCGGAAAGAGTTTGAGCGCCGGTACATTTCCCGTTGTCTGGAACACACGGGCGGCAACGTGACGAAGGCCGCGGAGATTCTCGGAATGCATCGTCAGTCACTGCAACACAAGCTGCGGCAACTCGGACTGGGGCGCCGTTATGTTTCCGTCGGGGCTGACTCAGGCGATGCTTCCGACGAGTAAATGCGACGAGTGCTTGACTAATCCAGCCCGCGTAATGGAATTTGTTCCGGCAGCTTAGCTCGCATCTCAGCCCTTCACCTCGCTTGCGTTCTCCAACTCAGGTCAATAGACTGCTGCGCATCCCATCATAGTTTGGAGAGTTTATGAAAGCACGCATCGACGCAATCATTCAGCGCGAGCAAGCGGAATATCTCGATCGACTGATCCCCCAGACCGATCCGCTGCTGCGGGAAATGGAAGAGTATGCCGCCGAGCATCACGTACCAATCGCCGACCGCGAAGTTGCCCTCTTCCTCGAAATTACCGCGCGGGCAATTAAGGCGCGACGTATTCTCGAAGTTGGGATGGCCATCGGCTACTCGGTGATTCATCTCGCGCGCGGGATGGACGAGGGCGGGCGCGTACTTTCAATCGAGCCTGACGAGGGCATGATCAGCGCGTCACAAGGTTACATCGAACGCGCAGGTTTAAGCGGGAAGGTGCGGATCGAACGTGGCAAAGGCCTGGAAGTGATCCCACGGCTCCGGGAAACATTTGATCTGGTTTTCATTGATGCGCTCAAGGAAGAGTATGCCGGCTATCTCGAACACGTGTTGCCGCGCCTGCGCACGAGCGGCGTGATCATCGTAGATAACCTACTTTGGGGTGGACAAGTTGCCGGAGAGATTCGCTCGCCCGATCAGGAAAGTTCAACCAACGCTCTGCGGAGTTTTAATGAAATGTTTGTGGCCCACCCGAAATTGAGAGCTGAGGTGTTGCCAGTGGGCGATGGGCTGGGATACGCCGTCAAGATCGGTTAGCCCGTGCCTTAAGAACTCCCCATGCTCGTGATGGACCACAGCGAATCGGCAAACGATGCGGCGGCGGAGATCGTCGCGCGTGGCGGAGTTATCGCTTTTCTGACTGACACTTTCTACGGCCTCGGCGCCGATCCTCGGAACGCGGCCGCAGTCCGAAAGGTGAGGGAACTGAAAGGCCGAGACGACGGCAAGCCGATCCTCCTGCTCATTTCCGACCTCAACGAAGTAGAGCGCTTTATCAGCGAACAATCGGAAGCGTTTAAAACAGTTGCGGCAGATATGTGGCCCGGACCATTGACGTTGGTTGGTGTAGCTCTTGACGGGCTGCCGGGCGAATTGACGGCCGGCTCAGGGACGATTGGATTACGTTTGCCTGCCGATGAGGGCGTGCGAGCATTAGTGCGCGTTTGCGGCGGCGCGTTGACGGCAACCAGTGCGAATGTGTCCGGCCAGTCTCCTGCTCGCAACGCGCCCGAAGTCGCTAACTATTTTCCAATCGGATTGGATCTAATCATTGACGGCGGAGAGGTGACTGCGACTGAGGCGTCAACGGTTTTGGATCTGAGCGGCTCGGAAGTGAGACTCGTTCGCGAAGGCGCTGTCACACGGCTACAACTCGAACATGTCCTGGGCAAGTTCTAAAATACTCTGTCGCTAAACCCAGCAAAGGAACCCGCGAAGAATTCAGACAAATATCCCGCGTGAACGATTTGTCCAGACAGTTACTTCGCGACTGTCAGGCTTCTGACAAAACCCCAATCCCCGCTAGCATCGACCTTGATGTTGCCGACTGACTTCTTTGCGATGACGATGTTGGCCTGATACCAGAGCGGCAGGACGGGCGCGTCGCGGCTGACGATGTCCTGGATGCGCGCATAGAGCACTCTCGCTTTTTCACGGTCAAAAGTGTTGACCGCTTCATCGAGCAGAGCGTCGAGCTCTTTGTTGGAATAGCGACTGCGATTGCGCGCGGCCCTCGTCTCACTTGGAATTTCCGCGGTGGCGAATAGATCTTTGTAGAAAATGGGATCCTGATTGCCGCCTACCCACTGTCCATAGGCAATTTGAAAGTTGCCGCGCCGCAATTCGTCCAGCAAGGTATTTAGCTCCGAAGTCTCGATCGAAACCGGAATCCCTACGTTCTTCATATAGTTTTGAATTACGCCCGCGTAGTTCTTCGCGGACGTGCTGCTTCCCGACGCTCTAAAAACTACCGGCTTCGTGAGACGCATCTGTGGTCCGTCGCCATCCGGATCCTTCAATCCAGCTTCATCTAACAACTTCTTGGCCGCCGCCGGATCGAAAGAATATTTTTGACCGGTGGTGTAAGCCCACGACTCTTCCGGAAGAATCGAATGGGCGATTTTCCCCTGGCCCAGCAGGAGATCGCGAATCAAGCCTTCGCGAAGCACAAAGCGCCGCTGAGCTTGAATGTAGATGTGCCGCAGATAAACTCCAGCTGAAATCCAGACGGCCAGAATTCCTCCAAGCCAAGCACCACCTACAAACATATCTAACTGCGACTGGGGCAAATTCGTTCGAATGAGACCTGTTCCGAGAATGGCACCTACACCCCATGCGAAAAGCCCAAAGACCCAAAATGTGACGCTCAGCGGTGC
>JANLZV010000722.1:0-4316 GCA_031366425.1 Pyrinomonadaceae bacterium
AGATAGACGCCTTCATACACCGCATTGGCTTTGACGGCAGTCCAGACATAGTCTTTCACAAACTCTTCGCGCAGGTCCTCCACGTAAAGTTTCGAAGCGCCCGTCGCGAGGGCCTTCTCTTCGAGTCCGCTCAGTTCTTCACCCTGGCCCACGTCGGCACAGTAACAAACTACTTCGCAGGCATAACGCTCTTTGAGCCAACGCAGCATGACGGAGGTGTCGAGCCCGCCTGAGTAAGCCAGTACGATCTTGTTGATTTTCTCTGTCACAGTAATTTCCTTTTAGAGTCTCAAGCCTGCAGGCTGACTGTCATCCGAACAATTCCCAAATCTTTTTCATTACCGTGCGCTGGGCCTTCTGATCGCGAACCGCTACGAAGATAGTGTCTTCTCCGGCGAGAGTGCCCACGATTTCCGCAATCGCGGCGCCGTCTATTTCTACCGCTACGGCCGAGGCCAGTCCCGGTTCAGTCCTGGCGACCACCAGATTGTCGCCCGCCAGATCGAGGCTCAAAAGTCCGCGCGCGGCCGCACCGTTTGTTCGCGGCGTGGTGTAATGACCGCGATGCTTTACAATCCCCAACTCTTCCATGTCTCGCGAGAGACTGGATTGAGTGGTGGGCACCCCGCCGCGTTCGAGTTGGTCCCGCAGCTCGGTTTGCGTGCTAAAACGCCGGGCCCGGATCAAACTCAACAGTTTCTTTTGTCTCAAACTCTTTTGCATTCGGTCTCAACTATGCAGATAACTTGCATAACAGATGCATAGATGCATAAACTAGCAACCAAGCGGCCCGACGTCAAGCGGGCGCGACTCGCCGTCGCAGTGATTTCTTCAAAGAATTTATCCAGAGGAGCAGGCTAATGAGCAGCGGTAAGAATTTGTGGGGCGGAAGATTCACGGGCACCGCGGACCCGTCGTTTGCCAGGTTCAATAATTCCTTCGCCTTTGATCGCCGATTGTTTGAAGTAGAAGTCCGCGCGAGCGTCGCGCATTGTAATGGACTCGTGGCTGCCGGAGTGTTGACTGCTGCTGAAGGTGAGACGATCCGAACGGGTTTGAATACGATTCTGGAACGTGGCGGAAGCGAGAGCCGTTATTTTGATGAATTAGCTTCGGAAGACGTCCACTCGTTCGTCGAAGAACGTCTGGTAGCGCTGGTAGGCGACGATGGCCGCAGACTCCACACAGGGCGCAGTCGCAACGATCAGGTGGCGACCGATTTGCGCCTTTGGCTAAGAGGCGCAATCGACGAACTCAGGTCGAGTGTCCGTTCCACCCAACAGGCGTTATTGGATCTGGCAGAATCTAACCAGCAGGCCGTTCTTCCGGGCTACACCCACCTGCAACGCGCGCAGCCGGTGTTATTCGCGCATTGGTGCCTGGCCTACCTGGAAATGCTCGAGCGCGATCACGAACGCTTGCGGGACGCACGCGCGCGCGTCAACGTGTTGCCACTAGGTTCCGCCGCACTCGCCGGCACATCGTATCTGATTGATCGAAACGCGGTGGCGCGTGAACTCGGATTTGACTCGGTCTCGCGAAACAGTTTAGACGCCGTCAGCGATCGCGATTTTTGCGTTGAGTTTGTTGCATCGTGTTCACTAATCATGGTCCACCTGTCGCGTTTGGCTGAAGACATTATTCTTTATGCCTCGACGGAGTTTGGATTCTTCGAGTTGAGTGACGCGGTGGCTACAGGCTCGAGCTTGATGCCGCAAAAGAAGAACCCCGATTCGATGGAACTCGTGCGAGGCAAGGCAGCGCGCGTTTTTGGACATACGAGTTCGTTGCTGACGCTGTTGAAGGGCCTGCCGCTCGCTTACAACAAAGATATGCAGGAAGACAAGGAAGCGGTCTTTGACTCGTTTGACACTACTGCCAGCTGTCTCGAAGTGTCGGCTTTAGTGTTGAGAAACATAGCCCTGGATGAGGCGCGAATGCGGGATGCTGCTTCCCGGGGCTATCTGAACGCAACTGAGCTCGCAGACTATCTGGTGAGCAAGGGGATGCCTTTTCGCGAAGCACACGATGTCGTCGGTCGGACGGTGAGCGAGGCAATAGGACGCAAAGTGGAACTCGATCAGCTTGGGTTGGACATCCTGCAGTCGTTTTCATCGTTGATCGAAGCAGACGTGTTTCAGTCGTTATCGCTCGAGAGCACGCTCGCGAAGAAATCGCAGTTTGGCGGCACTGCGCCCGAGCGCGTTAAAGAGGCATTGGCTGAGGCGCGACAGAAATTAGCTGCCGAGTAAGTAAGGACTGCCTCAGAGCAAACTCATGGGACCGCGGGCGCCCGCGCCCGCCGACCAGCCCAAACTCCAAGCGATGACGCTGTTAATTAATCCGGCGACCGAATGCGGGCGAGGGCGCCCGCGGTCCCAGGAGTAAAACAAAAATCGTCCCAGGAGTGAAATAGAAATTGTTGACAATTCTCCGCACGCCAAGTTAAATCGTCCCGCCCTTTTCAAATCCATTTCAATCAAGAGGTCTAACTATGACCACCTCGCGTCGCGATTTCATCAAGACTGCGACCGTGACTGCCGGCGCGGTCGCATTGTCGTCAGCGCTTCCGCTATGGATCAGCGAGGTTGAGGCAGCCGAAGCTGTGGCAGCTGCCGCCGTCGATCGGAATGCTCTCGCTGACATTGCGCTCGGTACGGCGCGCCGGTTGGGCGTCACTTACGCCGACATCCGGATCAATCGCTATCGGAATGAATCGATCTCGACGCGCGAAAGGCAGGTGCAGAATGTTTCGCGGAGTCAAAACTTTGGTTTTGGTGTGCGCGTCTTATTCAAAGGCACGTGGGGATTTGCGTCGAGCAACGAAGTGAACGCCGGCGAGGTGCGGCGCATTACCAACCAGGCCGTGGAAATCGCACGGGCTAACTCCGTCTATCAACGCAAGCGAATCACGATGGCGCCCGCTCCGGCGGTGGTTACAAGTTGGAAGAGCGGCTTCGAGAAAGATCCTTTTAACGTAGCTATCGACGACAAGATTGAGTTCTTGCTGAAACTAAACGAGAAAGCACTGAAGACGTCGGGAGTCAGCTTTGTTAACTCGTCGATGGGATTTGTAAACGAGCAGAAATTTTATGCATCGACGGATGGTTCACGGATCGATCAATACATCATTCGGGCAAATCCGAATTTCAACGTAACGGCCGTGAATCGCAGCAACGGCGATTTTCAATCACGCAATTCTTTGGGTGGACCGCAGGGAATGGGCTACGAGTATATGGAAAAGTACCCGTGGATGGCGGAAGCGGAGCGCGCCGGCGAAGAGGCCGTGGGCAAACTCAAGGCTAAGCCAATTGAGCCGGGTAAATATGATTTGGTGCTTCACCCTTCGCACCTGTGGCTGACAATTCATGAATCAGTGGGCCACCCGACGGAGTTGGATCGTTCGCTCTGGTGGGAAGCCGACTACGCCGGGACCAGTTTTCTTACGCGAGATAAGATCGGCAAGCTTCAGTTCGCGTCGAAAATCGTAAATTTTGTGGCAGATCGAACGCAGCCCGGCGGACTGGCAACGGTGGGTTACGACGACGAAGGTGTGCCGGCCCAGCGTTGGCACTTGATCAAGGACGGACTCTTCGTCGACTGGCAAACGACACGAGATCTCGCCTCGATGGCGCCAAGTAAAAAGTCAAACGGGTGTTTGCATGCCGATAGTTGGGGCAGCATCTCGTTTCCACGGATGCCAAACGTTTCGCTGCAACCTTCCGCGGGAAACACCAGCATGGATGATCTGGTAGCGGGCGTTGAAAAGGGGATCTTGATTTATGGCGACGGGAGTTATTCGATCGATCAGCAACGTTACAATTTTCAATTTGGCGGCCAGACTTTCTGGGAAATTAAAAACGGCAAGGTCGGCCAGATGCTGCGCGACGTTGCTTATCAATCGCGCACCACCGACTTCTGGAACTCGTGCGATGCGCTTGGCGGCCAGGCGTCTTACGAAATCGGCGGGAGTTTCAATGACGGCAAGGGAGAACCCGGACAGTCGAACGCAGTCAGCCACGGTTGCCCGGTCGCGCGATTTCGTGGAATGAACGTGCTCAATACCGCGGCAAAGTAGGAAAGGCATTTTGCCTGTCCGTATCAACCTGAAGAGAGGCAGACCCGAAGGTTTGTCTTAACCGGAGACTTAGAATGGCCAAAACATTGGGCGTGCTTACGAAGCAGACTTTGCTCAGCGAAGGAGAAGCTCGGGCACTCACGCAAAAACTGCTCAGTTACGTCAAGGCGGATGATGCGATCGTGAACGTCGGCAGTGAAAAATATTCGCATCTCCGGTTCGCGGCCAACTCGTTTAC
>JANLZV010000341.1:0-2000 GCA_031366425.1 Pyrinomonadaceae bacterium
TCTTTCTGTTGCATCTTTGATGGAACTAAAAATGAATGCGGAAAACAGAAAATTCAAGATACTTGCGATCCCTGCTTATTACGGGCTGGGGATGAGCGACTCACACCAGAACGAAATCTCGCAGTCAAATAAAAACCTGAAAACTGCGTTGCGCCTGGCCGAAGCCGGACACAATGCCTTCGAGGTTCAACACGCTCAGGAGGCTCTCGCCCTGGGTTACTCATCGCTCGGCGAGCTTGAGCCGGCGCTCTTCTATGCGAGCAAGATGCTCGCCGACGAGCAGTTGTATTATCAAAACCGCAATCAGTACTGGCGCAACAAAGGAACGCTCGCGGACATCACCCGGCGGCTTAAGTTTTTTGCCACGTCGCTGAATCTTTCCCACGAGCGTCTGCGCATCGCGCGCGAAAGTTTTCCCGAAAGCAATCGCGTTAACGAAACTTTACGCCGGCTGATTGATACCGCAACGGCGCAACGGGATTTCCCCGCCGCGCTTAACTACGTTCATGAGTCGATGCAAATCGCCCAAAGCCGCGGCGAAAGCCCGGAAAATACGCGCACGACGGCGAAAATTTATTTGCTGCTCGCTGACTTGCGCCGCGAGACGAATGAGTGCGACTCGGCATTGACTGAATACGACAAGGCCCTCGATCTTTTCAATCGCTTTCCCGAAGTGACCGACAACCAATACCAGATTCACAAAGGCAAACTGTTCTGCTTTCAGGAACTGGATCGACTTAAAGATTTTTCCGCCGAGCTCAGGACCGTGTTGAAACTATCGGAAGAGTATCGGCAAACGATTCGCGAAGATGAATCGCGCCAGGCGTTTTTCGCTAGTGAACAGGACGTGTTTGAAGCTGCTGCGGCAAAAGCCATACGTGAACACGACAATCGTCAGGCATTTGCCTACTTAGAAGTGTCGAAGTCGCGTTCGCTATTAGATTTTGTCGAGTCGTCGAGGTCGATCGTTGAAGTGGAAAAGGCCCTGGGTCCGGTGACGCAGCCGCTGTCGCCGGCAGAGATCCAGGGCCGACTTCCCGACCAGGTGCAGCTGGTTCAATATGCGGTACTGCCTGACAAACTGGCGATTTGGGTGGTGACGAAGACGCGGTTTGACTTGATTGAGAAGCAGATTTCCGCAGCTGAACTGGAAAGAAAAATTGATGCGTATCAAGCCTTGATCATCGGCAATGGACCAGCCGCCGAGATCAAAGCGTCTGGCCAGGAACTCTACCAGCTCTTGATTCCAACGGACCTCGCTGCGGAAAAGCAACTGTGCCTGGTCGCGGACAAGTCGCTTTACCAACTCGCCTTCGCCACGCTCGTTTCCCCAGCGGGAAAGTTTCTGCTTGAAGACCACGCCTTGTTTTATTCGCCAAGCGCGTCAGTGATGGTAATCGCCACAGAAAACGCGCGCCGAAAAGAGGAAGTTAAAAATGAGAGCCTGTTGAGCGTCGGCAATCCCGATTTCGATCGCGAAGAGAATTCGAATCTGCCGGATCTGAAAGCTGCCGAGACTGAAGCCAGGACGATAACTACTGATTATCCGGTCTCGAACGCGTTACTTGGCAGTAAGGCCACGAAGGAAAACTTTCTCCAGGCTGCGTCGCGCGCGGAGGTGATTCACTTTGCCGGGCACTTCATCGCCAACCGCCAATCGCCCGGCAACTCAAAGTTACTGTTTGCCGGGGGGGAACTTCGTTCGTCAGAACTGGGCGCTTACAAATTCCCGCGAGCGAAGTTGGTAGTGATGTCGGCCTGCGAGACCGGATTCGAACGTTACGACAAGAGCGAAGGCGCTATTGGGATTGCGCGCACGCTGTTGGCGCTTGGTTCGCCGCTGGTAATTGCCACTCAGTGGAAGGTCGATTCCGAGTCGACTAAGGATTTGATGATCGCTTTTCATCGTAATCGCAAAGAGAAACGGATGTCTTCCGCGGAGAGCCTGCGTCGGGCTCAACTGGAAATGCTGAGCGCGGAAAAAACGAAGGCGCCGGTTT
>JANLZV010000003.1:0-2801 GCA_031366425.1 Pyrinomonadaceae bacterium
TATGTGCGTGCGTGTATCTTCGGCGGCGCCGTAGACAAAGCCCTCGTTGCGTTTGCGTGGTTGCTGGCCCAGTTTGACCAGAACCCGGGCAGGTTTGACGAGTGGGCGATCCTCTGGAAATACAAATGGATCCTCGCGAACGTTTGTTCCTTTCCCAGTATTTCGAAAGTGCGAATTTACGAAATGCTCGACGATCTGGCGGCGCGGTCGCGTTCAGCTGGCTATGGATTGCGCGCCGCCACCAATCTAAGTTATCGCGCGGAGAGGTTTTGGGACGACCGTGAGCGCGCGGTCGAACTGTTCAACCAGATGCGCGAACTCCCGCGAGACAGTTTGAGTAACTGTGGTGCCTGTGAGACCGACGAACGCGTCAGCTTTTCGATTTACATGGGTGACGATTCGGGAGCGCTCAACCTGGCCGGTGTGATCATTAGCGGCCGACAGAAATGTGGTTCCGTCCCGCATCGTACTTACGCAAACCTGCTATTGCCGTTGATTCGTCTGGGGCGCTGGAACGAAGCGGCCTCGTTTCATCAAATCGGCTACGATTTGATTTCCAACAACAAAATTTACCTGGACAAGGTCGGCGATCACATTATTTTTTTAGTCTTGAGTCAAAACTTCGAAAAAGCGATCGCCCTGGTCGAGAAGCATTTTTCCTGGACACTGCTTAATCGCGATGTCCTGTCACGCTTTAGGTACTTCCGCGCCGCCTGGCTGCTGTTTGGATTGTTGAGCGAAAAACGGGAAGGGCGGATCGACTTAAAAATGCCGCGGACATTTCCTTTGCATTCAAGTACCGGGCTTTACGATCCGGCGGGCCTGGCGAATTGGTTTCAAGAGAAGGCGACGGCGATCGCGAAGCGTTTCGATGAGCGCAACGGGACGGACGCTTTTGCGATCCTGATGGATAAGACGCTCGGCCTCAAGCAGCTGAGTGAATCATGGCCCATTGACCTGACCCAGTCGACTTAAGATCCGTAAGGCGCGTGGTAACGTCGGAGACAAAAAAGCCCTTCCTGACGGTCGGGCTTCTGCTTTTAACTTCAATCCCAAAAACGAGTATGAAACATTTAACGATGGTTGAACTTGAAGCGGGGCTCGACGAGATTCGTCAAGCGCCCAAGGATCAGGGAGTGCTTGAGCTGATTGTGCGGCGGCCGCAAGTGGACCAGCGCGAGGTGCTCATCGAAGCTGAACTCCATCCCGCAGAGGGCCTCGCGGGCGACAATTGGAAATCGAGGAGCAGTTCGCGAACTCCGGATGGCTCAGCGCATCCCGACATGCAGCTCAACATCATGAACTCGCGCGTCATTGCGCTCGTCGCCGGAGAACAGGACCGCTGGCAACTCGCCGGAGATCAACTGTACCTCGACCTGGATCTGAGCGCTGACAACTTGCCCGCCGGAACTCGCCTGGCGATTGGCTCGGCAGTGATTGAAGTGTCGCCACAACCGCATCTCGGGTGCAAAAAATTCGTGGCGCGTTTCGGGCTCGAGGCGATGAAGTTTGTCAATTCCGAACTGGGGAGAGAACTGCACCTGCGAGGAATCAACGCCAGGGTGGTTGAACCGGGCCTGATTCGAGTCGGTGACGTGGCAAGGAAAGTCTAGCTGCCAGTCTCGTCGCGAAACGGTTTTTGCTCTGAATGACGGTCCGTCTGGTTCAGCGTCTCAGCTTCTGAAACTTCATTGACCGTAAGATGGACATGCTGTATTTTGAGCGCATTCGTACGTCGCTCGTTAGTAGAAGCCCAGCTCGCCGTCCTCCGGTATAGACTTCGTCAGTCGTCAGTCTCATAACTCGCGAGCCGAATGTCAGTGGCGGCCTTCCTAAGATATTTCAGTGTAACCCTATGAGGCATTACGATTTGGACATCTGGATCGACGCCCAGGCGATCGATCACTATCCGACCAGGGCAAACTCCGAAACCATGGGCGAATGCCATGGAAAGCTCATATCGTCGGAGGTTGAGCACGCGCGTAGTGTCTTCGAAAAATTATCCAGCAAGGTTCCGGAAGCGGAACTTCAACACGCCGGCAGTTTGCTCTTCAACGCCCTACTCTCGGGACCGGTAGGGAATCTTTATCAGCAAGCGCTTGGTCAGGTTTACACCGACAAGAATGCCGGCGTGCGCGTCAGGCTTCGGATAGAGCCGCCGGAAGTCGCGTCTTTGGCGTGGGAACTGCTTTACGATTCCGATCGTGAGTGCTTTCTCGCCACCTCCAGCGAAACCCTGCTGACTCGTTATATTGAACTCCACAAACCAATCCGCGAACTTCAAACTGAGCCGCCAATCAGGGTCTTAGTGGTCATACCCGCAGGTTCCGGATTAGACGTCGAAAATGAGAAGCAAAAAATTCTTAACTCGCTGGCGAAGCTCAACGACCTGGTTGAGATTCGCATACTTGAAGGCGAGGTCACCTCGGCGAGAATCAGCGACGAACTCGTGCTAGCGAAGTATCACATTCTTCATTTCATTGGACACGGTGGTTTTAGAAATGACAAAGGCTGCCTGAGACTCAACGGCGAGCGGGTAGGTGAATCAGACCTGGTCACTGCCAAAGAGTTCTCGTTGCATTTCCAGGATCACCCTTACATGAAACTGATCGTCTTAAACTCTTGTAGCGGGGCCGAGAGTTCCAACCGCTCCCTGACGGGGGTAGCGCAGGAGTTGGTGAGAATGGGCGTTCCCGTCGTGATTGCGATGCGCGAAGAGATTTCGGACAAAGCAGCCAAACTCTTCGCTGAAAACTTTTACTACAAACTCTGCCGCGGCTTCGAGCGGGGCCGCGTTGACA
>JANLZV010000344.1:0-1705 GCA_031366425.1 Pyrinomonadaceae bacterium
GTTGTCTTCCGTTTCAGTCGCGCCACGCGGGCGTGTGCCCGCAATTGGCCGGTAGTCCAACTGCGGGCCGCGGCAGCGCACCAGCATCTCTGGAGAGGCGCCGATAATTGATTCGTCCGCAACCTGCAACAGATAAGTGTAGGGAGCGGGATTGCTCCGGCGCAGCGCCCGATAGATTGGCACCGCCCCTACGCTCAAGTCCCTTGTGAAACGCTGCGAAATAACTGCCTGGTAGCAATCGCCCGCGAAGATGTGCTCCTTCACTTCCCGCACGGCGTGGTGAAAATCGCGTTTGGTCCAGTTTGAGTGAACGGTCGCGTTCGAGCCCTCCCTTACGGTCGGGCTTCTGCCGTCTTCGGGCGTATCGACTGTGCTTCCTTCAAGCGAAAGCACGGCCGCGCGGCGATTGTTTTTTAAGTCAACAAAATAAGCCTGCCAGTCTTCGGCTTCACATTCAGTCACAAAACCCAACTCCACTAAGGCATCGTGAAGTTCATCTGGATTTTCTACGCGAGGCCAGGCCTCGTCGCGCACGCGATCAATCGCGCCCTGATCGAGTTTGCCCATGTCGCCGGCTGTCCGCGGGTCGAGCCAACGACGCTGAAACACGGCGCGGGTACGACGTTCTTCGAGGGGCGCATCGTCGAGAAACGCATACGGCCGCGCGTTGAGTATTTCCTGCGCCAGCGGCGAAGCTTCAATCACGTCGCGCGCGAAGAGGTGCTTCTCGTTTCGTTCGATTGATCCGAGCAGAGCTTCGAGGGCTTCAATATCCATCGCCTCTTCCAGACAATCCTTGACGGTCTGATCCACGAGCGGATGTTTCGGAATCTCGCGTTCACCGCCGCCCAGGTTTTCAAAACAGGCGACCTGATCAGGGAAAACGGCAGTCAGTAAGTCTTCCGCATTCATCCGTTGCAACTGCGCCGGAATTTTCTTGCCGCCACGGCGTCGCAAAACTGCGAGGGCGCGCGTCACATTCCAGCGCCAACGAATGTTCCACATCGGCGCGTCCAGCAGTGCCTGACACAAGACCTGCCGCACGGTCTTTGAGTTGAGATAATGAAAAACATCTTCGAGCGGAAAACTGTGGGTCGGGCCGAGCGAGAGCACGATCGCATCTTCGGTAGCCGCGGCCTGCAATTCAAAATTAAACTGACGGCAGAAGCGCTTGCGCAACGCGAGGCCCCAGGCGCGATTGATCCGGCTGCCAAAAGGCGCGTGTAACACCAGCTGCATACTGCCGCTGTCGTCGAAGAAACGTTCGAGCACCAGATTGTCCTGCGAAGGCATCACTCCCAGTGCGATTTTTGCTCCCGCGAGGTAGTCAACAATCTGCTCGGCGGCCGCGCGCAAGATCCCAACTTCGTCAGTCAGATAATTGACCGCCGCCTCAAGATTCACTGAGGACGTGAACGGTTCCGCCATGGCTGCGTCAGAACCGGCTGGATCATTTGGCGTCTCTACAGTTGCGCCAGGGTTGGGAGTTGTGACCTCGATGCGGTTAGCGACATCTTCGCGCAAACGCGAGACAGAAATAGACAGTTCATGCGTACGACCGGGCGCTTCCCCCAACCAAAATGGAATCGACGGCGGCTGACCGGCCGCATCTTCCACTCGAACTTTTCCTTCTTCCACGCGCAACACGCGCCACGAAGTATTGCCGAGCTGAAAAATGTCGCCCTGCATGCTCTCAATGGCGAAG
>JANLZV010000346.1:0-6000 GCA_031366425.1 Pyrinomonadaceae bacterium
ATGGCGCCGGTGCCGCTTGCTCTCGTTTGTTTTCGCGCACGCGCCGAGCTAAACGCTAGCGCCACTGAAACGGACGCGCGTCTCGACGAGCTAAATGAAGCAATCATGCACGGTGTGAATGCGACCGGAAAGGCGTTGCTTTCCCACACAAAACTCAACGACAAGATCACGCTTCGGTTGTCCATCGGAAACATTCGCACTGAAGAGAAACAGGTGCGGCAGGTTTGGGAATTGCTCAACGAACAATTAAAGTTACAGCGGCGACAAGCGTAACCGCCGGTCCTTTGGAAAATCCGCTTCCGGGAGAAAGACCATGACGTCATTTCGCAATTTTGTTAAGACCATCGCTTTTCTATTACTACTCGCGCTGCCAGTGTTAGCGCAGACTCCTCCCGCTGAGCCAAAGCAATTTAACAAAGACGGAGTTAGCTTTAATTATCCGGCCGGCTGGAGCGTTGAAGACTCGAGCAATCAGGACTTACAACAGTTGACCCTCACGAAGCCGGGCAGCGATGCGCAATTCAGAGTTTTCGTCCACCGCGGCCGAGTCAAGGCAGAACACATGGCGGCAGCGAAGAAGGCGCTGATCGATCCCTACATCGCTTCGACCTTCAAACAGTTTGAAGACATCGGCGCGGATCCGAAGCAGTCCGCGGGCAGTGCTGAGCTGGGCACTACCAAAGCCGAAGGCGTTGTCATTCGGGCAATGCTGGATGAGCCAGGCGCCGCGGAAATCTATTGGGCACTGATGAATCAGCGAGTAGTAGTGTTAACTCTGTTTGGACCAGACAAAGCTCTCAAGCAAGCGGCTCCGGTTTGGGATGCGATTCGTAACAGCCTGCAGATCGTGGAAACCAAGCCAGCCGCGAAGCCAACGCCGAAAGCAAACTAGCTCATGCGGTTTGTTAAAGAGAGCCTGATCAAGGCCACGCCGGAGCGAGTGTTCGAGTTTCACGAGCAGCCGGAGGCGCTGAACCTGCTGCTGCCGCCGTGGGAGAGTGCTCGCGTGGTCCAACCCGCGAGGATTTCCGAAGTGGGCACGCACGCGATTATTGAAACGAAGATCTTTGGTCCAATCACGGTGCGCTGGGTCGCGGAACACACGCTTTACGATCCTCCGCGCATGTTTGAGGACATTCAGATAAAAGGACCTTTCCGCAGTTGGCGGCATCGGCACATAGTCGAAACCCGCGATGACGGAGCCTTATTGCGCGATCAAATTGACTATGAACCACCACTTGGATTTCTCGGCCGCGCAGTCGCGCCGGTGCTGGTTGAGCGACGGCTACGAAAACTTTTCGACTATCGACACGAAGTCACTCGCCGCTGGTGCGAGGAAAAGTAGCGGCGACGTTTACGGATTAGTCTAAACATGCTCACCCACATTGTGATTTGGAAATACCGAGCTGATGTCGAAGCGGAAGTGCGCGCCGAACACGTGCGTTTGCTGAGCGGCCTGGAAGCGTCCATTCAGGAAATTGAAAGTTTGTCGGTTGGGTTTGACGTAGTGAAATTACCACGCTCGTTTGATTCCGGCCTCGTCGCGATTTTCAAGGACCAGGCGGCGCTGACGGCCTACACCGTACATCCCGAACACATAAAAGCCGCCGCGTTTGGCAAGACGATCAGCGAGAGCGTGGCGTCTGTCGACTTTGAGAGTTGATCCCCACCGATGAAGCGCTGGAAGAAACTCTTACTCGTTCTGCTCGTCATCGTTTTCCTTTCTCAGATCCCCTTCGCCTATCGTAGATATAAACTCGGGCGCCTTCACGCGTCGATTCAACAACTAAACTCCGAACGCGTCGTCATTTCAACCTCCGATGGTCTGGCCGAGTTTAAGGGCGTCATCCACGTCCACTCCTTTCTTGGCGGACACAGCACTGGAACCCTCGATGAAATTGTCAGCGCGGCCCAGGCCAACCAACTCAACTTCGTGATCATGACTGAGCATCCGTCGAAGGACTACAACACGGCAGACATGACGCTGCGTGGGGTCCACGGTGGGGTCCTGTTCCTGGGGGGCAATGAAATTGCGACCGCCACCGGCGACCGCCTGTTGCTTTTGCCAGGCGATGACCAGGCGAACGCGGATGGGCAGCGGGCCACTCAGGAAGTGTTGTCGCGTCGAACCTCCGGGCTCTCAATTGTCGCCTACCCCAACGACTTCAAACATTGGGAAGCTGGGGGCTATCACGGCATCGAGGTCTACAACGTGTACACCAACGCCCGGCAGATCAATCCGTTAATAATGTTTTTCGACGGTCTATGGTCCTACCGGAGTTATCCGGATTTGTTGTTTGCAAATTTCTATCGCCGGCCTGATGCGAGTTTGAAACTGTGGGACGAACTGATTAAGCAAAAAGGGCAACGCTACGTGGCGACCGCGGGTAATGATGCGCATGCAAACGTCGGCCTCAGCTTAAACGACTCAAGCGGGAAGGCATGGCTGGGAATCAAACTCGATCCTTACGAACGCAGTTTTGGCTTAGTGCGCATGCACGTCCTGGTAGACGACTTGTCAGCGCTCAACGGGCAAATTAGTCTGCGGACGTTTGATGAGAAGAGCTTACTTGGCGCAGTTTCCGCCGGCCACTGTTTTATCGGCTTCGATCTTTTCGGCGACACCAGCGGCTTTCGGTTTTCCGCGACCGACGCCGACGAAAAGCGGATTATGGGCGACGAGATCAAGTTGGATCACGAAGTGACGTTGAGCGTCAGCGTGCCCGTTCGCTCGCGGATTGTTTTGCTGAAAGATGGGGTGGCTGTGCAGGAAACGACCGGGGAAAATCGTTTAAATTTTACTGCGAAAGAGCAGGGGAGTTATCGCGTGGAAGTTTACCTTTCGCAGCTTCCGGATGCTGTCGGCCAACAACCTTGGATCATCTCGAACGCGATCTACGTGAGATAGCCTTCGTAACGCAAACTGTTAGTTTGCGTCCGTCGCCCCAGGGAATTCAACTTGAGAATATTGCTTAGCATCGCAAACTGACAGTTTGCGTTACGCGAACACGACACCGCCCCATCGGGCGATTAACCTGATGGGGCGAGAAACCAGAAAGCTCCGGTTCTTAACATCGTCGGAAGCAGTGCTTAAGACACTGTGGGCTACTGCAGAAAGTCACGTTATTTGACTCTTCACTCGCTCATTCCCGAGTGTTAGGGAGGAGCGATTACAGCCTTCCTTATTTGGTTTTCAAGTGGGGCTAGTCTAGGCTCCGAGTTGTGCGCTGTCAAGAATCAGCTTGACCGCAGCCTAAGCATACAAGCGGAGTTTCCAGCTAATTCCGATTGAATCCCAAATTGCCAATAATTTTTTGGGTGAACATAGTCTGGAAAAAATCGGTTTGACCAGCAGCAGTAAATTACTTTCAAAACTTATGGAAATCTCGATCAAAACCCCGCCAAACTTTAGTTTCAAGCGAACGGTACTCAGCCACGGCTGGTGCGAACTGCTGCCGTTTCAAGTAGATCGCGAGAAGTGGGTACTCACGCGCACTTTGGATCTGAAAGGCAGTCAACCGGTGACGGTTAGAATTCGCGGCCTGCGACGGGCGCTGAAAATCGAGACATCTCGCCGTCTGGGTGAGCGCGCGCAGAAACAGGTGGCGGCGGATGTCCGTCATATGTTGCGGCTAGACGACAACCTCGACGAATTCTATCGTCTGGTAGCACAGGATCCGGATTTCAGTTGGATACCAACCCAGGGCGCGGGTCGCCTGCTGCGCTCGCCTACGGTCTACGAAGATTTGGTGAAGATGATCTGCACCACCAATTGTTCGTGGGCGCTCACGGAGAAGATGGTCACCGGGCTGGTGGAAAGTCTGGGTGTTGAATCGGATGCCGGCAAGCGCACCTTTCCGACGCCTCAAGCGATGGCACTGATGCCGCTGAAATTTTATGTGAACGAAGTGCGCGCGGGTTATCGCTCCAGCTATTTAAAGCAACTCGCCGATCGAGTGGCTTCCGGCGAGCTCGATGTGGAGGCCTGGCGCACGAGTGCGTTGTCGACCGTGGATTTGATCAAGGAGATGCGCGGAGTGATGGGCGTTGGTCCATATGCTGCTGAAAATCTGTTGAAACTGCTGGGGCGCTACGATGGCCTCGCGCTTGATTCATGGACGCGCGCAAAATTCTTTACCGTGCGGAACAACGGCCGGAAGGCTACTGACAAGAAAATTACGCGCTACTATTCTCGGTATAAAGAATGGCGCGGGTTGGTGCTTTGGTGCGATGTGACGCACGACTGGCTTGACGGTAAGTCGACCTAAGTGCGTTTTCGATTTCGCTCCCGAGGCAGAAGCTTCGGGGGCGATTTCTTTTTGGGCCCTGAGAGTTGGCCACAGGCGCAGATAACAGTGTAGTAGTGTTGACAACTTGGAAGTGCATCGGCGAATCTAAAGCCTCGCTTGCTGCTCCCGGCGAGTTAAGAAACATCCGGCATTATTTTTATGAAAAGACGTTTCTCCGCCGCATCGCTATCCCTAATATTCTTTGCAGTCGCATTGGTAGCTACCCATGCGCAAACTCCGAATCCTTCTCCTGGTTCAACTCGCGGTTCATTGCCTGACGCCGAAGCCCGGCCGCGAACTGTATCTCCTGCGCCAAGCCCCACGCCGGTTCCGCCTCGAACTTATCCACCGCTGAATCAACCGCCTGATGGTTCAAAAGCGCCTCCGGTTTCAGTAGTCGGAAATGAACCCGAAGACGAAGAGGCCGTGAGCCCGGTGGCTGGACCGTCGGCGACTGAGCGACGCATGGAGCTTCCCGGTGCGGCCAGCCGCTTATTGACGCCTGTGGTAATTCAATCGCGGATCGCCGAGGCTGAGCGTTTCTTTAAGTCGCGTCCGATGCAAACTGCGATGACGTCGCCGTCGCTCACCTACGTAACTCTGGCAGCACTAGATCGAACCACTTCGCGCGTCCATTTGTTAACGCTTGGCAAGGAAACGTTTTTGACGAAGGGTGCGGAAGTGACGATGACGAGTTCGCTCGGCACTCCGATGAGCATCCGCATTATTCGCGCCAATGGAGTCAACACTGCGGTAGCCATCTTCGATCAGCAGGGACGTTCTTATGCGCCGCTCCTGGTCGAGTTTCCCATTGAAAAACGTGGCATATTCAAGGAGATGGCCTATTACACTTCGGCCCATCCCGCCTTATTGTCACCCGAACTGACGCGTGCCGGACGTGCTTACGTGCATCGCATGATCGATTTAGCAGCCAAACGTTTGCGCGAACGCGGTACCGTGATCTCGCCGCAAATTCTCGACGTAGCTGAGCGCCTTTGCATGGTCGAACATGTGGACCATGAACGCTTTCGTTTGGAGAATCGTCTCGCGCTGTTTGATGAAATCTATTCGCTTTATGCGTTGAACGAATTGGACACCTATCGTTATTCGGTAAGCTCAGCGGGCGCCGGCGGCATGGTCCAAATGATTCCCTGGGCTTACAACCTTATGCGGCAGCGTCATCCAGGCGTCGGCCTGATGCCCGATTTCGTCGCGGGCATGCGCAATCATGCAAACGCGCTACAGGCGATGTTGCTTTACATGCAGGACACCTGGAACGATCTGTCCGCCAACGAAGACGTGCAATACGCGCTGCGGGCCAAGCTGGCGACGCCTCCTGAGTTGTTGGCCGCCGGTTACAATTCAAACTCAGCACGTCTGCCGGGTTACATTCAACGTGGGGGCGGTGCCTGGAAAACTTTGATACCGCGCGAAACTCAAATCTATTTGCAAATATATCGAACCCTGGAAGGTGTCCTCCCGCGGAAACCGTTCGCGAACACCGCTTACGAAGAGACTCGATAGAGGGATCTATCGCAGCTCAGTAGTGACGACAAACCTATGAACAATCAAATTACGTTGCATTCATTCCGCTCCCGTCTGCTCGTAGGCTGTGTCGCGCTGCTGGCGGTGGTGAGTCTGGGAATTGTCTCGTCCGCCCAATCCGGATCTGCGCCGTCTGCGACTCCTCAAGCGACGGAGAAACCGATGG
>JANLZV010000078.1:0-19057 GCA_031366425.1 Pyrinomonadaceae bacterium
TAGGGTGAGACCCTGCTGTTCGTCAAGCCTGCGGAATGGGTGGAGGGTGAGAACTCAACACAAGAATTACGGCAACGGGAGACTGCGCGGCCTGCTCTAACGCAGGACTGCGCGGATCCCAACGAGGATCAGGTAACCCACGGCAATGACCAGGGCGAGTTTGATAACCAACACCGCGATGCCGAAGAGAATCTTGATAATGCCCAGGGTGATGCCGGCAGCGGTCAGGACGATGGGGATGCCAACTGCGAAAACAAAAATGCCCAGGAGGATGATTCCTACGATCCTCAATATATCTGTTGCGTCTTTCATCGTTTCTACTCCCGAACTTTCCCGCTCCTAATCTTCGATTTGTGCGGGTTATTTGCGCTCGGCTCAATATACGAACATCTCCCGCACAGCGTTCCCTTTAAGATTCAAACTTCGCATCCATTAATCTGGGGCCGTCCCCGGTTCGCTCGAACTACCGCTTTCGGCGATAATCTTCGGCAAACATTTTTGCAAATGGCGTATTCAACCACAGGAAATCTTTTTAGCAAATCGCCCGACGAGCCAACCGCCGACGCTTCGGCGCCCCTGGCTGAACGGATGCGACCGCGTTCCCTCGCGGAATTTGTGGGCCAGAGCCATCTGGTCGGCGAAGGTCGGATTCTGCGAAGGCTTATTGACGGGGCGGGCAACCTGCCGTCACTGATTCTTTGGGGCGCGCCCGGCACCGGCAAAACCACTCTGGCCGGACTGCTGGCTGCGAAAGCAGATGCGCGCTTCGTGGCGCTGTCCGCAGTTTTTTCCGGCGTGAAGGACCTGCGTGCGGCCATCACCGAAGCGAGACATGAACGCCAGTTTGGCCACCGCACGATTTTGTTCATCGACGAAATCCACCGCTTCAACAAGGGACAGCAGGACGCGCTCCTGCACGCGGTCGAAGACGGAACGGTGACCCTGATTGGGGCCACCACAGAAAATCCGTCGTTCGAAGTTACCGGCGCATTGCTGTCACGTTGTCGGGTACTGGTGTTGCAGCCGCTTTCTTCGGACGAAGTGAAGACTATTCTTCAACACGCTTTAGCTGACGAAGAAAAAGGTCTGGCCCAACTTCAGCCGGAGATTTCCTCGAGCGTCCTCGATCGGGTTGCGACTGCGGCCGCGGGAGACGCGCGCGTAGCGCTGGCGGCGATTGAGGCGGCGGCGGAGTCTACCGTGCCTGATGAAACGGGCCGCCGAACGATTACAGATGAAACGATGATCGAGGCGCTGGGCCGGGCCCGCTATGCATACGACAAGGGGGGCGAGGAGCATTACAATCTCGCCTCAGCCTTGATCAAGTCGCTGCGCAATTCCGATGTCGATGCTTCGCTTTACTGGCTGGCCCGCCTGATTGAAGGTGGCGCCGATCCTGTTTTTATCGCCCGGCGTCTTTGTATTCTGGCGTCAGAAGACATCGGCCTCGCGGATCCGCAGGCCATGGTCCAGGCAGCCGCGGCGGCTGACATTGTGAGGCTCATCGGTTTGCCGGAAGGTCTCTTCCCGCTTTCCCAGGCGACGATCTATCTGGCGCGGGCGCCGAAATCAAACTCAGTTAAAAACGCTTACCATGCGGCGTTGGCTGACGCCGCTGAGACCGCGCGCGAGCCAGTGCCGCTTCATCTCCGCAACGCGGTCACGCCGCTAATGAAGAATGTCGGCTACGGTGACGGCTATCGTTACGTGCACAACGATCCAAAAGCGAAGGATGAAATGAATTGCCTGCCTGAATCGCTGCGTGGCCGAAAATATTTTGATGAGGATCAGTCGGACAGCTAGTGTCTGGCCCACGAAGGCACAATTAACCCAATGATTGTTCCCAAGACCAATAAAGAACTGGCTTACCTCCACGAACTCTTCGTAGCCACTGACTGGGGCGAGCGATTTGCCGAGTTGATTGACGAACATCTCAAGTTGCCAAAAATGGGGCGGGCGCTTTACCTGGCGAGCGGAACCGGTGGTCACGCGCTCGCGCTGCAGGAACGGGCCAACAACGACTTGTCATTTCTTTGCGTGGACGAAAATGAGGAGAGTCTTGAACTAGCACGCGCCAAGGCCGCAGTGGTAAAAGACGGCATTGACTTTCAAGCAGGCGGCTTGGATTACGTGGCCACGCAAATTTTTGATAATCAATTTAATCTTGTCATCGGCGATGCGTCGCTCGTACACACCAAACGCGTGCCGAGTATGCTCGGGGAAATGGTCCGAACGGCAAGGCCCGGAGCTACAATCGCACTCGTGCTGCCGACATTTTCCAGTTTTGGCGAATTCTTTTCCATTTATTGGGAGGCCCTGCACAACCGCGGCTTGCTGGATCATGAATCGGAAGTTGAGCGATTGATTTCGACTCTTCCCTCGCCAGCGGCCGTGGAAAAAATGGCAGAGCAAGCTGGACTTGCAGAAATTTCGAGTTGGACGAGGGTCGAGGAATTCGATTACGACTCGGAGGAAAAGTTTCTTCGCGATCCTTTGATATCCGATTTTCTCATGCCGATTTGGCTGGAGACTCTACCTCCAGCAGCTCAGGAACAAGTGGTGACGGAAATCGCACGTTTGATCAGCGAAGAAAGACACGAGGCTGAGTTTGCGCTGACGCTCAAGGCTACCCTGATGATTGGCAGGAAGGCGCTGAGCCAGTGAGGTTTGCACGCCGCAAAGATCCAACGGCCTAGACGTTTTTTTCTTTAACTTCCTTCTGGGCTTCCCGTTCCGCTTCGTCTAGTCCTTCCTTAAAAGCTCGCTTGCTTTGGCCAAGTGACTTCGCTAACTGCGGCAGGCGCGTGGCGCCGAATAGCAGAAAAATAACTACCGCAATCACGAGCAACTCAGGCGTTCCCAACCCGCCGATAGCAAAAAAGATATGGTCCATGACTTCCTCTTTCTAATTAGTTGGCCTCTGCGCCGCTGCCGAAGGCGGCCGCGTCAGTTGCCGTTATTGGATTCGTAGAAGAGATATTTCCTCCACGTCTCATCAGCGCGACCGAGGTAACGCATAATCTGCCGGTTGACGTGCAAGGAAAATCCGCGCGGCCGTCGCAACAGATGCATCCCTGATTCGTCGGGAGTCCGGCTTCCCTTTCGATGATTACAGCGCTTGCAGCAAGCTACCAGATTGTCCCACGAAGACTCGCCTCCGCGTGAACGCGGCTGCACGTGATCCAAAGTCAACTCCGAAGGCGGATGCTGCCTGCCGCAATACTGGCAGGTGGAATGATCGCGCAACAAAATATTCTTCCGCGATAACGAACGCCGTTCAAACGGAATGTGAATGTACTCGGTCAGCCTAATCACTGACGGCGCGTGAATCGTCAACTTCGCTGAATGAAGCATGTGGCCGTTGTGCTCTTCAACGCGAGCTACGCCCTTGAAGATCATGACCACCGCGCGCCTTTCGTTGCACACGTTAATCGGCTCAAACGATGCATTTAGTACTAGGACTCTGCCCGTCATACTAAGGCTGATATTACGCGAGCGGTTGAGGTAGTGACAAGCTGGAAGAGCTTAAAGCCTAAAAAACCCATAGGTTTCGCGCGTTGCTAACGCTCACGGCCGAGCGCGGTGCTAATTCAGTACAGCGAATTGATCAGTAGCGTCAACTAGCGCGTCGATAATGCCCGGCTCGCTGATTGAATGTCCCGCGTCCTGGATGATTCGCAGTTCAGCTTCAGGCCACGCGCGATGAAGATCCCACGCACTTGTCATCGGGCAGACCACATCGTAACGGCCCTGAACGATCACCGCCGGAATTTGACGAATCTTCGCGACGTTTTCAATCAGATAGTTGTTCGTGGGAAAAAATGAGTTGTTCATGAAGTAGTGACACTCAATACGCGCGAACGCGAGGGCAAACTCGGGATCCGCAAATTTCTCGATTGAGTCGGAGTCGAAAAATAACTTCGAGGTGCTCCCCTCCCAAATACTCCAGGCGCGGGCCGCCTCCACCCGCACAGCTGGGTCGTCGCTCGTCAGTCGCTTGTGATAAGCGCTCACCATGTCGCCGCGTTCGGCTTCCGGAATCACTTTTAGATATTCTTCCCAGACATCGGGAAAAAGCGCACTCGCCCCTTGCTGATAAAACCACTGGATTTCTTCAGGCCGGCACAGAAAAATTCCACGCAAAACGAGTTCAGTCACGCGCGTCGGATGAGTTTCCGCGTATGCGAGCGCGAGCGTGCTGCCCCAGGAACCGCCAAAGACCTGCCAACGCTCAATCTCCAAATGCTCGCGCAGTCGCTCGATGTCAGCCACGAGGTCCCAGGTAGTGTTCTCTTCGAGACTCGCGTGGGGCGTGCTTTGGCCCGAACCGCGCTGATCGAAAAGCACTACTCGGTAGTGTTCCGGATCAAAGTAGCGACGATAGTCGGGCGAAACGCCGCCGCCTGGTCCACCGTGGAGAAACACCGCCGGCTTGCCGTTCGGATTGCCACACTGTTCGTAGTAAAGCTCATGAACAGCGGAAACCTTCAGCCGGCCGCGGTCGAAGGGCTCAATCGCTGGGAAGAGAGTTTTCATGGGCGCATCATACGAGAAAGTTTTTAGCAGCGCGAGTTTGACGCTCGCCTGCCAAGTGGTTTAGCGCGCACGGTAAAAGTTCAAGTGCGCAACGGACGCGCGATGGTAAGCACGAACACTTCAACAGCGCCGGCAGTCGTCAGCGCCTGCGCGCAGGAAGACACGGTCGCGCCGGTAGTAAAGACATCGTCAACCAGAAGCACTCGCTCTCCTGCGATCAGAGATGGATATGAAACTCGAAAAGCATCCGCGACGGTCGCGCGCCGGCCGAGCGGATCCATCCCCGCACGATGACGATTTGTGTGAACTGCGCGCACTAAACTAACTCCATCGAGCGGCAACGAAAGCTTTCGGGATAGCGCGCGGGCGATCAGCGCTGCCTGATTGAAACCGCGGCCTCGCTCACGCTCTGGATGTAACGGTACCGGCAGAATTCGAGTCGCCCGATTGAGCGGCGCACGCATTTGAACTTCAGCGAGGAGGTCAACGAGGCGAGCGCAAAGTTGGGGGCTATGCTTTAACGCGAGGACCGAAGCGCGCAATGCGCCTTCATAAACGCCGGCAGCGCGGGCAGCTGTAAAATGGTCTTCATCACAACGCCGGCAGCGTGTTTCCTCAGGCCGCACGGAATTCAAGCTAACCGTCAATGGCTGACCGCACTTCCAGCAAGACGCTTCTTCGCCGGTGAAGAGCCGCGTGGCTCGCCAACAATCGGCGCAAGCCACCCCCAGCGTTCGCGATTCAACACTGCCGCCGCACACTTCACACGATTGTGGGTAAACCAGCGCGAGCACTGAGTCGTAGGCAAGATTCGCAGCGCGATTGATCTGCATGTTGGAAATTGGCCTGAAGGTCCGGACAAAAATTAACGGCCTCCTGAGGGTAACCCAGGAGGCCGCAATTATCTCACCGCTGAGGACCAACTTCTATTCGTCGTCGTCGACCAACATTCCTCGCTCCTGAAGTTCCTGGCAACTCACGCAATGGCGGGCCCAGGGTACCGCTTCTAGTCGCTTCTCCGGCACCGCCTGGCCGCAACGAATGCATTTGCCGTAACCGCTGTCGTCCATCCGCACGAGAGCTTCGTCGATCAGGTTGAGCATCTGGCGATCATTGTCAGACATCGAGACCAACAGTTCTTTGGTGTAAGCGTTGGCGGCCATGTCAGCCGGATCCTGAGTGGCTTCGGAATCGCGTTCGCGACTATACAATTCCGCTTGCTGCACCTGACCAACCAGGCTCTCGCGCCGGTCCATCAACTTGTCGCGAAAGACTCTTACTCTTCTCTTATCCATTATGCGTTTAACTCCTCCACCCCACTTGAATTTAGTCGCCAAATAGCTGCCGACTGCTCATCACTTCTGATACGGCAACCCATGAATAATTGTGAACGCTCGATACAACTGCTCGAGCAGCACTACTCGCGCCATCTCGTGCGTCAGGGTCAATCGCGAAAGACTAAAGCGTTTGCTGACCCGATCTGAAAGATCACTCGACACCCCGTTGGGGCCACCTACAATGAACGATACTTCTTTAACTCCACTGTCTTGCCATCGTTTCACTTCGCCCGCCAATTCATGCGAAGTCCATTCCGATCCGGCCGGATCCAACAAAACGTTAACGGCACCCTCATGCAGCCCGTCTGTGATGCGCCGCGAATCTTTATCGATGTCTAACTTTTTGTCGCCACTGCGGCTTTCGCGCAGCTCCGAAATTTCGCATTTAACAAAAGGACCGAGCCGTTTGAGATAGTCGGACGCTAACGCCCGCAAATGCGCATCTCGCGTTTTTCCTGTCCAAATTACTCGCAGCCGCATCGCTTACGAATGGATGTAGGCGGAAAGATGCGGGATGAAACTTTCCGCCAACGAGCTCACAAACTCTTCATCCTTCATTTTTACTTTTCCGCGCCAGTTTTTCATAAAGATTTTTGCGACTGATGCCCAGCACTCGCGCGGCCTCCGTCTTATTGCCCTTCGCTCCGTCGAGAATCTCGTCCACATACTCCGCTTCCACTTCAGCGAGAGTTGGCATGCGCGCTCGGCGGCGCTGCACCGTCACCGTCGCTCGAATCGGCTCCGGTAGATCTTCGACTGCAATTCGTTTCCCGGTAGAAACAATTACTGCCCGCTCGATCGTATTGGCCAGTTCGCGAACGTTACCTGGAAACTCATACTCGCCCAGCAACGACAGACATTCCGCGGATATCGACTCTGATTCGCGACCATGCTTGGCTGCGTAAGAGCTGATAAAAGAATTGGCCAACTCTGCCAGATCTTCGGGACGTTCGCGCAACGGCGGCACCTTGATGTGGATCACGTTCAGCCGGTAATACAAGTCTTCACGAAAATGCTGTCGTGTTACCGCGTCGCTTAGATCCACGTTAGTCAGGGCGATTAGCCGGGCATCCACTTTTATCGTTTGCCGCCCGCCCAGCCGTTCAAACTCCCGGTTTTCAATCACGCGCAAGAGTTTCGCCTGCGAGTCGTTGGACAGGTAAGCGATCTCGTCGAGGATCAAAGTGCCGCGATGCGCGGCCTCAAGCCGTCCCGGCTTTCCTTCGCTGGCACCGGTGAACGCGCCTCGCTCGTATCCAAACAGCTCGGCTTCCAACAGTCCGCTGGGAAGCGTGGCACAGTCGATCTTAATCAACGCGTGGGCGGCGCGACCCGACTTCGTGTGGATGTGGTGCGCCAGCGCATCTTTGCCGGCGCCTGATTCACCTGTCACCAGGACATTCGCATCCGTAGCAGCAACTCGCTCAGCGAGACTTACCGCCTCGCGCATTGCGACTGAATGCGCCACTAGTTGGATCACGCGTCAGTTCTCAAAGGGTCGCGGCTTTCGCCTGCCAGTTCGGCAGGCAATTCGACGCGTTTCGATTCACGCCACAGTCGTTCCAAATCGTAAAATTTTCGGGCCTTGTCGTCGAACACATGGACCACGAAATCACCGTAATCAAGCAGGACCCACTCCGCCGTCTTATAACCCTCGATTCGCGCCGCGGGAGTGCCGCAGTGCTTCAGGGCTTCCGCGACGCCGTCGGCAATCGCTTGCACTTGTCGCTCGTTGGTGCCACTCGCAATCACAAAATAATCGGTGAAGGTAGCGATCTCGCGCAGGTCCAGCAGTAGCACATCCAACGCCTTTTTTTCGCCGGCCGCGTGCAGCGCAGTCTGAATCCGCTCGTCGATTTCACCGCTCGCCGGTGTCTTCGTGATCAAACCAGGTTGAGGACTCGCGCTGATAACGGGCTGTAAAGATTGTTCCTTGATGGTTGTATTAGGCTTCATGCGAATTTCTATAAAGTCGGTACTTCGTTATGTATTGCGCTACGGCGCGCGGTGTTAGTTTTTGTAAATCAGCAACGCGTTCTTCGCGTGCCGCCTTTCGAATCGCCGTCGCTGAAACGTCTTGCATGACCGCATCAGTGATGAAAATCTTCGGCGCTCTCGGCGTTCCAAGCTCGACTAATTCGTCAACGTCCCTGTCAGCTAACCCTCGCACGTCGGTAACGCGGGCTGCCCACGCAGGGCCAACATCAGTCGTAGTAATTTCGTAAGCCGGCCTGGTAACGACAATGTGGTTGGCTAGCGACAACAGCGTCTCCCATTCGCGCCAACTCGTAATCTCAGCCCAGGAGTCGGCCCCCATCACAAAAAACAGATCCGCAAACTCGCCAAACTCCAGTCGAAAATAATTCAGCGAATCAACCGTGTACTGGGTCGCCGGCTTTTCGAGTTCGAAGGTTGAAACCCGCAGTTGCGGATTGTCCTGTGTCGCCAAGGCCAGCATCGCGTAACGGTCTAACGCCGACGCAGTCTGGGCATGCTGCTTGTGGGGCGCCACGCGCGCCGGGACAAACAGAAACTCGTCAATGGCAAAGAGCTGTGAAATGCTTCGGGCTATCTCCAGATGGCCCACATGGATCGGGTCGAAGGTGCCGCCGTAAATCGCAATACGCTTTCGCTGATCCATCTTGGTGGGACAGGCATTCTTGCCTGTCCATCTTGGGAGAGCAGGCATTCTTGCCTGTCCATCTTGGAAGAGCAGGCATTCTTGCCTGTCCACCATCTAAAAGACTCAAGTCAGGGACAGGCAGGAATGCCTGTCCTACTTAGAACGCCAACTCGATCGGCTCCGCCTGCTGCTCGAGTTCGCTTAACGCATCAAGCTGTACCGCGATCGCGGCTACCAATTCTCGCGTGCCTTTATTCGCCACCGACGAGATTGCGTAGAACGGTAAACCTTCCGCGGCCACCTGCTGTTTCAGTGATTCCAGGCGATCGGGATCATCGAGCGCGTCGATCTTCGTGGCCACCACGATCTGCGGACGGCCCGCCAAATCAGGGTTGTATGCAAGCAATTCGCGATTCACCGCCAGGTAATCACTTACAGGTTCACGACCGGAAAATGAAGAAACGTCCACCAGATGCAGCAACAGCTTGGTCCGTTCAATGTGTCGCAAAAAGCGATCGCCCAAGCCCGCGCCAGTGTGGGCACCTTCAATCAACCCGGGAATATCAGCCATCACGAAAGTGCGGAAATCTCCGAGATCAACTACGCCCAGATGCGGCTCCAGTGTGGTAAACGGATAGTCTGCCACCTTTGGTTTCGCCGCCGAAACCGTAGAAATCAAAGTTGATTTTCCCGCGTTAGGAAATCCTACCAGGCCTACGTCGGCTAGCAGTTTGAGTTCCAATTGCAATTCCAACTCTTCGCCCTCGCTGCCGCTTTGGTGATACCGCGGGGCTCGATTCGTCGAGGTAGCAAAGTGGGAGTTTCCGAAACCACCACGACCTCCTCGCGCTGCTCGCCAGCGAAAACCATCAGTCGCCAGATCCTGCAACAGCTCTCCCGAATTGCTTTCAAAAATCTGGGTGCCAACCGGCACTCTGACGATCCGATCCTCGCCCTCGCGACCCGTTCGATTTGATCCTTCGCCATGCCGCCCGCGCTCGGCAATGTGCTCCGGGTTGTACCGTAAGTGGAGGAGGGTGTTGAGAGACGAATCAGCGACAATCCAAACATCTCCACCGCGGCCGCCTTCACCTCCAGATGGACCACCTCGGGGCACAAACTTCTCACGGCGAAAGGCCGTGACGCCGTTTCCGCCATGGCCACCCTGGATTCGAATTTTTGCGCGATCGATAAACATCTAAATCGAAAGCGACGCCCGGCGCTAAGTCTTTAGACTTGGCTCAGGCGTCGCGGGACAGCGGTGTGATTTGCACGAGCCTTATGCTGAGGACGCCTGCTCCTGCGGGTAAACGCTAATAAACTTGCCGGTGCGACCTTTGTCTTCAAACTTCACTACCCCTGTGATCAGCGCAAACAGCGTGTCGTCTTTACCCCGTCCGACGTTCTTTCCGGGTTTCCACTTCGTTCCTCGCTGTCGCGCCAGGATGTTGCCGCCGAGAACGCTCTCGCCGCCAAATTTCTTGAGCCCTAGTCGTTGTGAATTAGAGTCGCGGCCGTTACGTGACGAGCCAACTCCCTTTTTATGTGCCATTTTCTTAGCCCCGTGATGGGTAACAAGTTATAAGTGAAAAGACTTAGCTCATCACGCTTCACTCATCACGCTTCACTTCCTTTATCCGATTGAATCGATCGTGATCGTCGTGTAACCCTGACGATGACCTTGTTTCCGTTTGTACTGTTTGCGACGCTTCTTCTTGAAGACGACGATCTTGGTTCCTCGACCGTGGTCGACCACTGTGGCCGAAACCGTGGCCTCGCCAACTACGGCGTCGGCTCCGTCTCCCGCAGTCAAGAGTGCGGCTATCTCAATGGACTTGCCCGCCTCGGCTTCGATTGAAGGAACGCGGATCGTATTGCCCTTGTTTACGACAAACTGCTTGCCGCCGGTTCTGATTACTGCGTATGACATCTCGTTATCCTCTCAGACAAGCCAACTCGCCATAGAAAAGTCGAATATTATAGGCATCTCGCCTACAAACGGCAACCAGCCAGAGTTATCCGGCCACAGCCACCGTCCCACTCGGCGTTCCAGCCGGTTTTTTGGGCAACTTCGTGCCGTTTTGAAGCAGAAAGTGCTCCATGAAATTCGTCGATATATTTCCGGAGATGAACTGTGGATCATCCATGATCTTCAAATGGAGCGGGATGGTCGTCTTAATCCCCTCGATCACCATCGCATCGAGAGCGCGTTTCATCCGGGCAATCGCCAGATCCCGGGTGCGCGCATGGACGATCACTTTGGCGATCATCGAATCGTAAAATGGCGGCACTGAATAACCTGAGTAGACGTAAGTATCAACCCTGACCCCCGGCCCACCCGGCAAGTTAAACGCCGTGATCTTGCCCGGCGATGGCGCAAAAGTCTCCGGGTTCTCAGCATTGATGCGACACTCGATCGCGTGGCCGACGATCATAAGATCGTCTTGAGTAAACCCGAGCGGCTCGCCTTCGGCAATTCGGATCTGATTACGCACAATATCAGCCAACGTCACCATTTCGGTGACTGCGTGTTCCACTTGAATTCGCGTGTTCATCTCCATGAAGTAAAAACGGTTGTCCTGATCAAGTAGGAACTCGACCGTGCCGGCGCTTGCATAACCGAGCTTCTTGCAAGCTGCCACAGCGGCATCGCCCATCTGGTTGCGCAACTCGGGAGACAATACCGGTGACGGCGCTTCCTCCAACAATTTTTGATGACGCCGTTGGATCGAACACTCGCGCTCACCAAGGTGGATGCAGTCGCCATATTCATCCGCCAACACCTGGATTTCAATATGACGAGGCGCCTCAAGATAGCGCTCGATGTAGACGCTGCCGTCTTTGAACGCCGCGGCCGCTTCATTGGAAGCAGTCTCAAGCGCTTTGCCAAGTTCCTCTTCGGTTCGAACGATGCGCATTCCGCGACCACCGCCGCCGGCCGATGCTTTTACAATGACTGGGAAACCAATCTCGCGGGCCAACCTAAGGCCTTCAGCTTCCGAGGTGATCGGTTCGGGACTACCGGGCAGAATCGGCAGGCCGGCTTCAGTCATGGCCCGGCGCGCTTCAACCTTGTCGCCCATCAACCGGATCATCTTGGCCGGTGGCCCGATGAATTTAATGTTGCAGGCCTCGCAGATTTCAGCAAATTTCGACGACTCGGCGAGGAATCCGTAACCGGGGTGGATCGCGTCGACATTGAAAACTTCCGCGGTGGAGATAATCGCGGGAATGTTCAGGTAACTTTGGGCCGAGGGAGCTGGGCCAATACAAGCCGCTTCGTCCGCATAACGCACATGAAGCGAGTCGCGATCGACGTCGCTGTGGACGGCCACAGTGCGGATTCCCATCTCCTTGCACGTCCAAATAATGCGACAGGCAATCTCGCCGCGGTTGGCGATCAGAATTTTTTTAAACTTTCGAATCTCGTGCTCCATCGTCTGTCCGGAGTCCATTGTCGAAAGTCTAACGTCCAAAGTCCTTAATCCAGATGGACGTTGGACTTTGGACGTTGCACTTTGGACGGTTACTTCTTGATGCCGAACAGCGGTTGACCATATTCAACCGGCTGTCCGTTTTCGACGTATATTTTCGTCACTTCGCCGCTAGTCTCAGCTTGAATCTCGTTCATTAGCTTCATCGCCTCGATGATGCAGACGACACTTTCGTGCTCAACCCGGCTGCCAATCTTTACAAATGAATCCACATTGGGAGAAGCGGCGCGGTAGAAGGTACCGACGATCGGCGACGTAATAATGTGAAGATCCTGATCTTCGGAAGCGGCGGTTTCGGCTTTAGCACCTGGATGTGCCGGAGTCCCGGAAGGCGCTGCTGCAGACTGGCCGGCAGCTGTGGTCGTGGCAGAGCTGGCCGCGGTCTTGGCCGTGCCGCCTGCGTTAGCTTCGCTCGCGTCGTCTTCCCGTCCGCGACTGAACCGCACGCGGAAACCCTCGCGCTCGAGTTCAAACTCAGTAAAGTCGTTTGTCCGGATCAGTTCGATCAGCTGCCGCAGCTCGTCCATGTTGACCGAAGCGTCAGTGGCTGACGCCCGCGCGCGACGACGACGGCCGCGGCCCGGCTCAAACGCGCGCTCGGTTTCAGTTGGCGTGTCGACTTCTAACTTTGGGGTTTCCTGATCGTCCATTTTCCCGCGTTCCTGTTGAGTCTGAGGGCTAGGGCTCATTATGCCCCGTCTAAAGCGTGAGCCCCAAAAGACTCGGTTTTGTCGGCGCCGATAATCGATTGGGGCATTCCCGGCCGGGACTGCACAGAACGAGCGACCCGGCGTTTCAAAATTTATGACAAATAATTCTCTCTAGCCTTCTTCTGCTGCGCCTGACTCGGAAGTTCCAGTCTCTGCCGGTTCAGTTGACTCGGCAGCGTCCGGCGATTTGTCGGTGGCTTTCTTCGTCTCTTTCTTGTCAGCCTTACGACCGGCCGAACGGGTTTCTACCCCTGCGCCCTTCGTCTCAGTTTTCTTTTTGGTGCCGGCTGACTTGCGCTTCTTCGCTGTCTCCAGCGCTTCGAGTTCGCCCGGATTATCTACCAACTCAATGATCGCGAGCTCCGCGTTGTCGCCGACTCGGCGTCCCAGCTTGAAGATCCGAGTGTATCCGCCTGGACGATCCTTGTAACGATCTCCCAGTTCGTCGAACAAACGCTTCAATGCAGCCACGCCGGCAGTGCGCGCTGGACGAACCTGTCCACGCTTGCCGGAAAGGGCCGACATCTGCATGTTGCCGGCATGGAAAAAGCCAGCCGCTTGACGTCGCAGATGCAGCGCGCGCGGACCCGTATTATCGCCCTCGAGGTTATTCGCCTTGCGCGAGAGCGTAATCGCGCGTTCCACAAACGGGCGCAACTCTTTTGCTTTCGGCAAGGTCGTGACGATGCGCTCAGAGCGGGAATTGATTAACGAAACGGCGAGATTACGAAGCATAGACATGCGATGTTCGCTGGTCCGGCCTAGTTTGCGATGTGCTTTTTGATGTCGCATGACTCTAGAAACCCTGAAACTTGCTAAACGGTTATTCGGCAGCGGTCACCGAAACCGTGAATCCTAATCCTCGTCCCCGTCTCCGTCCAGGTCGTTGTCGTAATCGCTGAGATCAGCGCCATCACGACCGCCAGTGCCAGGAATTGGATTCCCTTGTTCGTCAAACTCCATTCCAAAATCGAGACCCATTCCGTTGAGGATCTCTTTGATTTCGTTAAGCGACTTTTTACCAAAATTCTTGGTGGCCAGCATTTCACGTTCGCTACGCTGGACCAGGTCGCGAAGAGTGCGAATATCGGCGTTCTTCAGGCAATTGTAAGAACGAACCGACAACTCAAGCTCGTCAACCGAGCGGTCGAGCTGATCGTTACGCGGCAGCGGTGGCCGTTCGATCTTCGAGTAAGCGAAGTCGTCGGTGTCCTCTTCAAAGTTGATGAAGATGGACATGTGGTCTTTGATCAACTTGGCTGCCAGACCAATCGAATCTTCCGGCTTCACCGAACCGTCGGTCCACACTTCGATTGTGAGCTTGTCAAACTCGGTGTTTTGTCCCAAGCGGGCAGCTTCGACCGTGTAATTAACTTTCTTGACGGGAGTGTGCACGGCGTCGATCGGGATGTAACCCAGCGACAAGTCTTCGTCGAAATTACGATCGGCGGAAACATAACCGCGTCCGCGTTTCAATCTCATTTCAACTTTGAGCGAGCCGCCTTCGCTGACAGTGGCGATATGGACCGTGTCGTCCAACACTTCCACGTCGGCGTCAGTCTCAATATCAGCCGCCGTTACTTCTCCGGCAGACTCCTTGGAAATGCGCAGCGTCTTAGCTTCACCGCCGTGCAGTTTGAAAGGCACCTGCTTGAGGTTCAAGATCACGTCGGTCGCATCTTCAACCACGCCCTTGATTGAAGAAAATTCGTGTTCAACTCCTTCAATCTTCACTGCAGTCACAGCAGCGCCTTCGATAGACGAAAGCAGTGCGCGGCGAAGTGAATTGCCAACGGTCGTGCCGAAACCGCGCTCGAAAGGTTGCGCGGAAAACCGGCCGTAACGCTCGGTCAGCGTCTCGGCGTCGGCCGCGAGACGACGCGGCATCTGAAATCCGGTCCAGAGATTATTTTGATCGATAGCCATAGCTTTAAAGGTCCCGGTCCTGAAATGCGGTTATCCGCTGACTCCGACGAGGGTCGGAGCCGCGGGTCTCAAATTACTTACTATAGAGTTCAACGATAAGCTGCTCGTTAATCGAGCGGTCGATGTCGTCCCGAGCGGGCAGGCCGCTAATCTGGGCTGACATTTCCGAGCCGCCTTGCGAGATCCACGCCGGCCGGCCGCGGCCTGAAGCCGTCTGCCAGGCGCTTTCGATATGCGGATTCTTGCGGCTGCCCTCTTTGATATCAATTATCTCGCCGGCCCTTACCTGATACGACGGGATATCGACCTTGCGTCCGTTAACCTGAACGTGGCCGTGATTCACGAGCTGTCGAGCCTGTCGGCGAGAAGTCGAAAATCCTGCGCGGTAGACTGCGTTATCCAGACGTCGCTCAAGCAGGAACAAAAGGTTCTCGCCGGTGATGCCCTTCATGCGGGCAGCCCGCTCGAAGTAGTTGCGAAACTGGCCCTCGAGGACGAAGTAAATTCGTTTAACTTTTTGCTTTTCCCGAAGCTGCAGGCCGTAACCAACCAGCGCCTTACCACGACGCATAGTATTGCCATGCTGTCCGGGCGGCTGCGTGCCGCGCTTCTCGATCGGACAAGAAGGCTTGTAACACCTATCACCTTTAAGAAAAAGCTTTGCGCCTTCACGGCGGCACAAGCGGCACACCGCATCTCTATACCTAGCCAACTGTTTCTGCCTCCAGTCTAAATTCGACGGAAAAGTTTACAGGCTGCGCTTTCTTTCAAATCTGAAATTTCAAATTTCAGAATTCAAAGTTCGTCGATCTGAAACTCAGAATCTCAAATCTAAGAACTAACGCTGGCCCTTCGTCCTTTAGGTTATTTCCAACTAAACTCTGCGACGCTTCGGCGGACGACAACCATTGTGTGGAATGGGCGTCGAATCGCGAATCGTAGTCACTCTAATTCCAGCATTGGCAATGGCCCGAATCGCTGACTCGCGGCCGCCACCTGGTCCCTTGACCCGAACTTCACACTGCTGCATCCCCGCTTCGTGCGCCTTCTTGGCGGCCTCATAGGCTGCCTGTTGCGCGGCAAACGGAGTGCCCTTACGCGAACCGCGGAACCCGCGGGCGCCGGCCGACGACTGGGCGATCAAATTACCCGCCAAGTCGGTAATCGAAATCATCGTGTTGTTGAAAGAGGCGGCCACGTGGGCGATGCCCACAGGCACGTGCTTCTTCTCTTTCTTCCGAAAAACTTTTTTCTTGCCAGTAGCTTTTGCCATATCTCTTTTTAATCAGCTGTCAGTGGTTAGTTGTCAGTCGTTGGTAATCATCAATGCCGGGGCAACAACTGGCCGCAGACAACTGACGAAATACTATTTCTTACCTGGAGCCTTCTTCTTCGCGATGGTGGCGCGTCTCGGTCCCTTGCGGGTGCGAGCATTCGTGTGCGTGCGCTGGCCGCGAACCGGCAACGCCCGGCGATGGCGCAACCCACGATAGCAACCGATGTCCATCAAACGCTTGATGTCCATCTGAATTCGCTTCCGCAGATCTCCTTCAATCTCGCCCTGGGCTTCAAGGATTGCGCGGATCCGACTCAGCTCGTCCTCGTTCAAATCCTTAACGCGGGTATCGAGACTCACGGCGGCTTCATTAAGCACTGAACTCGCGCGTGAACGACCGATGCCGTAGATATAAGTCAGCCCGACTTCTGCCCGCTTGTTCGGTGGAAGGTCGACGCCAGCAATACGTGCCATTCTCTTAACTCTCTCTTTAACTTGATCTGGTTACGTCTGATCGAAGTTCAGCGCGTGAATCTTCAATCGAACCTGACAACGCCCTTAACCCTGGCGCTGTTTGTGTTTTGGGTTGACGCAAATTACTCGCACCACGCCCTTGCGGTGGATAACCTTGCACTTGTCACACATTTTCTTGACGGAAGCACGGACTTTCATTTCAACCAACCCTCGAATCTTTCAGCCGGAACATCCGGACTGTTTATTAATGCGGCACTCGCCAACTCACTTGACGACACCACTTTATGCAAAGCCGCAAGAGACTTCACCACAGCCACTGTGGCCCTTTCCCTTGCCGTTGTTGCTAAGTATGAATTTGCCTGTACCGACAAACTGCAAATAGTAACACGCTCCCCTGCCTTTGCCAAGCCGCGCTCGGAGTTAGGGTTACGGACTCAGTTTGCCACAGCGTGGCCAGTTCCCGAGGGCGGAATTGGCAGCCTTTTCGCAACCCTGGTCAGCACTTCCGGCCCTTCTTCGGTGATTGCAATCGTGTGCTCAACGTGCGCGCTCGGCCGCCCATCCATCGTAACTACCGTCCAACCGTCGGCCAGCACTTTGGTGTGATGCGTGCCCAGATTGATCATCGGCTCGACGGCAAAAACGTATCCGGCCTTTATCTTTGGGCCCTGCCCGGGTTTGCCGTAGTTGGGTATCTGCGGATCTTCATGCATCCGGCGGCCAATTCCATGGCCAACGTAATCGCGAACGATTGAATACCCGTGTTGCTCAGCGTGCTCCTGCACTGCCGCGCCAATGTCCCCCAGATGCTTCCCGGGCCGGCACTGTTCAATCGCCAGATCCAGACTTTCTTCTGTGACTCGCACCAAACTCAGCCACTCATCGCTCACTCTTCCCACCGGCACCGTGATAGCTGTGTCACCGACAAACCCATCCAAGGTGGCGCCGCAATCGATGGAAAAAATGTCGCCTTCCTTCAGCTCGTAATCTGACGGGAACCCGTGGACCACCTGCTCGTTGACGGACGCGCAAATCGAATAGGGAAAGCCGTGATAACCCTTGAACGTGGGCAGCGCTCCTCCGTCGCGAATCATCTTTTCGGCCACGCGGTCGACTTCAATCGTAGTCAATCCCGGCTGCACCATCTGCTTGAGAGCTTGCAGCACACGTCCCACCAGCTGCCCGGCGGCCCGCATCTTATCGATTTCTTTCCTGGACTTTCCGATGATCATGGTACGAACAACACACCAGGCAGTGAGGAGTGCAAAGGGGCTCCACCGGCCACTCGATCGTCAGTCGAAACTCGTGACAATCTTTTCGATATCGCTATAAATCACTTCCGACTCTCTGGTTCCGTCCACCACGTGCAGCAGATTCGCCGCCCCGTAGTAATCCAGCAAGGGCCGCGTCTGCTCCTCGTAGGTTGTCAGTCGGGCCTGCACAGTCTCAAGATTATCGTCGGAACGTTGCAGCAGCTTCGCATCCGGATGCAGGTCGCAAATTCCATCAACTTGCGGCGGCTTGAAATAGAGATTGTAAATCTCGCCGCAGACCGGACAGCTGCGACGTCCCACCATTCGTTTTGCCAGCAGCTCCAGCGGCACTTCGATTTCAATCGCCTGGATCTTTTTCTGTTGCTCGACAGCCACCGTCTCGAGCATTGCGGCCTGCGCCGGCGTGCGCGGAAAGCCGTCCAGGATGTAGCCATCTCGGCAGTCGTCGCGCGCGGTTCGCTCGCGAACCACCTGAATCGTCAGATCGTCGGGCACAAGTTGCCCGGCTTCCATCAAAGATCTCACTTCCGAAGCAAGTGAAGTGTGCGCACCCTTCAGGGCTCGAAACATATCGCCAGTTGAAATCTGTGGCAAATTCAGCCGCCCTTGAAGCAAGCGCGCCTGCGTGCCTTTGCCGGCACCAGGCGCTCCCATCAAGACTATGATTTTCGACATAGGCAAATTTCTATTGCCGGTTGCCAGGCTTCAATTTTTGCTGGCCATTCAAATCGAAAATTAGCAATCGGACAATCGAAAAATGCTAGGCTCTGCGGCCTCGCAGACGCCCTCCGCTGCCCAGGAATCCTTCGTAGTTTCGCATCACAAGTTGCGCTTCGATCTGCGCTACGGTGTCCATGGCGACCCCAACTAAAATCAGGAGCGACGTGCCGCCAAAGTAAAACTGATAGCCCATGCCGGTTGGAATCCACGAGAGACCGGGCGTCCCACTGACAAAAGTATCTAGCCACGTTCCGATCAACGGCAGGCGGGCCACCTTAAATCCGCTCAGCATAAACTGTGGGAAGAAGGCCACCATCGCAAGGTAAATCGCACCCACTACTGTCAGCCTGGTCAAGATCCCGTTTAGATATTCAGCAGTGGCGCGGCCCGGCCGGATGCCCGGCATAAATCCACCATGCTTGCGGAGATTGTCTGCCACCTCTTCCACGTTGAACACGATGGAAACGTAAAAGAAAGTAAAGAAGACGATCAGCGAAAGGAAAATCAATTCGTAGTATGGGTCGCTGGCGTGAAACGTCTGGAAGAACGTCCAGATCTTTCCCCAGGTCGTGCCCGGATTTGCCGGGTCAGGCGGAAACGCGGCAAAAAGACTCTGCGGCATCGAAAGCACTGACGAAGCAAAGATTACCGGAATCACGCCGCCCATGTTGATCTTCAGCGGCATGG
>JANLZV010000128.1:0-6366 GCA_031366425.1 Pyrinomonadaceae bacterium
TAATAAAGGTTGCTACTGGCGGTCGCGAACGCTTATACAACCTGGCCAGCGGAATTAATGTGGCTCATGGCCAACTCACAAAAAGACTCAGCGAGCATACAGGGTGTGCAATCGAGTTTGCTCCGGACGCCCCCACGACCAGATTTCCGGTCATTAACATCGACCGGATGCGCACTGAGTTTGGATTTGAGCCTGCCAGTGTGCTTGACGACCTGCCTGGATTGGTTGATTCATACAGACGCCGTTTCGGAGGATTAGATTGATTAAGATTGATTTCGACCGCGAGGTTGTGACCGTTGAGGAAGGCGCGCAGGAGACCCACTACAAACTGGGAACGCCCGCAGCCTTCGCAGTCATTTCCCAGGCTTGGCTGCGAGCCGGGTGGGACAGCAAATACGTCTACAGTTTTAGCTGGCTTGGTCGCCCGTTGATCCAGTTGCCGGATGACATGTTGCGGATTCAGGAAGTGATTCATTCCGTCAGACCTGATGTCATCATTGAGACGGGCATTGCGCATGGGGGCTCGTTGATTTTCTACGCTACGCTTTGCAAAGCCCTGGAGCGCGGCCGCGTGATCGGCATCGACATAGAGATTCGCTCGCATAACCGCCAGGCGATCGAGGAGCATCTGCTCTTCCCTTTCATCACATTGATCGAGGGAAGCTCGATTGACCCTGGCGTAGTCGCAGATGTCGCCTCGCGAGTGCACGCGGATGAGCGCGTGATTGTGTTTTTGGATTCCTGTCACACAAAGGAACACGTATTGGGAGAGCTGAACGCTTATTCGCGGCTGGTCACCCCTGGTTCCTACATCGTGGCCATGGATGGAATTATGGAACAAGTGGTGGGTGCGCCACGCACGGAACCAGACTGGACCTGGAACAACCCGCGACAGGCAGCCTTGGAGTTTGTGGCGGCCAACCCTGAGTTTGTTATCGAGGAGCCGGCTTTCCTTTTCAACGAAAGCAGTATCTCGGAAAGAGTGACTTACTGGCCGTCTGCGTTTATCAAACGGATTAAAGACAGCCCATCTACCCAGGCTTGAACAGCCTATTCAGGAAGCGAGCAGGACTTGTGATTAGGATTGCCGGAAAATTGGTTCCCCGATTTTTGCACCCAACGCTGCGAAGCGTATGGGCGAAACTCGATCATCATTATCAAACGCGAAAGCTGTTTGGACCCGAGGCTAAATTCATCCCGCCCGTGGCCCTAATGCACGACGGGCCCCGCACCTACAAGGACTTCAAGGAAAACGGCGATGAGTTTTTCCGTCATTATGTCGAGCTTTGTGGTTTGCAGCCCAATGAGGACATGCTCGATCTCGGCTGCGGCATTGGCCGCAAGACGCTTCCGCTGACTCGTTACTTAAGCGAACGCGGGAGCTACGTGGGCATGGACATTGTGAAGAGCGGGGTCGACTGGTGCACTGAGAAGTATTCGACGAAGTATCCAAACTTCAAGTTTGAACTGATCGATGTTTACAACGATCTCTATAATCCCGAGGGTAAGTTCAGCGCCGCCGAATACCGGTTTCCACTCCCCGACAATCAGTTTGATTTGGTCGTACTCAATTCGGTCTTCACTCACATGCTGCCAGAGGAAGTGGAAAACTACCTGAGCGAGATCGCGCGGGTGTTGCGGACTGGCGGGCGCTGCCTGATCTCCTTCTTCGTGCTAAATGAGGAGTCGCTGAGTTTGATTGAGAACCGCCAGAGCACCATTGACCTGCGCTATCCGTTTGGTCCTGCCCTTGCCGTCTCCCAGGAAAAGCCGGAACTAGCCATCGGCTACGATGAAACTTATGTGACCGAGCTCTACGCCAGGTGTGGCTTGGAAATCAGGCAGCCGATCGCGTACGGTTCATGGTGTGGCAGAGCAAACTACTACAGCTACCAGGACCAAATCGTGGCTTTTAAGGGAACGACAAGTTGAGTCAGGTGATCGAATCAACTTTCAAGGTGAGTGAAGGGAAAGCATTAAGCGGATGACAATTGGAGCGGCAGCTTACCTTGGGACCGTCGTCGTCATTCCTACCCGAAACCGTGCTTCGATTGCGATGAACGCGATCCGTTCGGTGCTGGAGCAGCCGGTAGAGAACATCGCGGTGATGGTCTCCGATAATTCGACCTCAGACGATGACCGCGAGCAGCTGTTAAATTTCTGTAACGGGCTCGCTGACCCGCGACTGCGTTACCTCAGACCACCGCATTCGCTCTCAATGTCCAGTCACTGGGAGTGGGCCATACAACAAGCCCTGGAGTTCTACCAAGTCAGTCACGTTATTTATCTGACCGACCGGATGATGTTTCGAAGAGACGGCTTGAAAGAAGTTGTCGATCTGGCCGCCCTACCCGGACAAGGTTATTACTTACAACCACGATCGAATCGACGACACTGTCAGGCCAGTCAGAGTTGATCTTTATCCAGCTAGTGGAAAACTGCTCGAAGTGCCAACTCTGCGCTTCTCATATCTTTACTCGCAAGCCATCCTGCACCACGGGTTGCCACGGATGCTGAACTGCGTAGTACCACGCACACTCTTGAATCGGATGCGGCAACGCTTTGGCAATGTGTTTACTTCCATCTCGCCTGATTTTGTCTTCTGTTGCCGGTGCCTGGAAATGGAGGATTCGGTTCTCTTCTACGACAAGTCTCCGCTCTTTCACTACGCGCTCAATCGCAGCAATGGCGCAAGTGTCAGCCGGGGCGAAATGACGAGCGACAACGCCGACTTTACCGCGAACCTGCCGGTCGATAGTTCAAAGCGTAATTACGCCACCCCAATCCCAGAACTCACGACGGCCGTTAACGCCGTATTCAACGAATATTTTCTCTTCCAGCAGGAAACAAACAGCCCACGTTTTTTTGAAGTAGACTTTGAAAAGTATCTGAAGGCAAATGCCGAAGAGATCAGGGAGGTGGGCGATCCTGAACTGCGGGCCGAGATGCTGGCTTTGGTCGTCGCCCAGGGATACCATCCAAATTCTGATGAACAGCCGTCATCAGTTTCAAGGTTAACGACTCCGCGCGGATCAATCGAAACGCGACAACGCCTGAAATCTCTCGTCACCCGAATCACCGGGCGACCGGCCCCTAAGCTGGCCTCAAGTATTGTAGCTCGGGTTTTTGGCACGAATTCCATCGACGGAAAAACGGAATTTCCAGATGTGGAAACAGCGATCGCGTTTTTACGAGACGATTCGAGCGGCAACTTCACAACCTGGCGGGGACAGCAGGATCTTCTCCTGGCACGCGAACTTCCCTTCCCAGGTAAGGCCACCCAGTAAAACAGCTTTTCAGTGGAGGATGAGGAGCATTCGCCCTTGGAGAATTCGTCAGATATTGGAAAGATAAAACGCGCTCTACAATCGCGACTGGTCCGCTTCAAGGGCAGGGTGCGCCAGAGACTGATTCAAGATCGATTAGCGAAACTGGTAAAGACAAAGAAGCGTTTTCGCGCCGCAAAGAAGTCGCCACAAACGTCGACGATCCCACAGGGCGTAAATCTGGTGGCTTATATCAGGGCCGAGATGGGCTTGGGAACCGCAGCGCGCGGGATGGCGTCAGCATTTGCCGCAGCACAAATACCCTTCAAGGTAATTAATGTAGAGCAGGGCAATTACTCCCGTCACCGAGACCGCTCGTGGTCACACAAGGAGGCGCGCAGCTCCCGTTACGACCTTACTGTAGTTTGTGTAAACCCAGACAACAGTTTCCATCTGAGGACGCAGGTGCCAGTAAAGGTCCTGGGTGATCGGTATGTGATTGCCAGCTGGTTTTGGGAATTGCCGGAGTTGCCCGATGAATGGTTGAAAGAATTCGATTTCGTGGATGAGGTCTGGGCGGCTTCGCAATTTATCCAGGATGCTATGGCGCTCAAGGCTCCGGGGCCGGTGGTACGTATTCCTCCGGTTGTGCAATTGGGCCAACCAGGAAATTTTTCGCGAGGGCAGCTCGGTCTACCTGAGCGCCACTTCCTTTTCCTCACGATGTTTGACGCTTCCAGCATGTTGCAAAGGAAGAACCCTCTTGGAGTGCTGCGCGCTTTTCAGGGGGCCTTTGAGCCGAATGACGCAAATGTAGCCCTCGTTATGAAGTGTAATAGTCCAAACCTTGAGGAGCCCATGATGCGCGAGTTGCGAGCGGAAATGGCGGATCGCGACAATATTTTTCTTATCGACCGGGTCATGGACCGCGATGAGCTGAGCTCACTGATTAATGTTTCTGACTGTTTTGTTTCACTGCATCGCTCAGAAGGGTTTGGTCTTGGACCAGCCGAAGCGATGAGTCTGGGTAAACCGGCGATCATTACAAATTGGTCAGGCAACACCGACTACATGACCCCGGACAATTCAATCGGCATTGATTACGAGTTGGTAAAACTTGGTAAAGACTACGGACCCTATCAGGCACATCAACACTGGGCCGAACCAGACCTTGAGCAAGCAAGTCATTGGATGAAAAAACTTGTGGGTGACCCTGGGCTGGCCAGGCAAATCGGCCTGCGTGGGCAGGAGACAATTAGAAGAGACTATTCAGCCGAGGCGGTGGGCAGGCTGATCAAGAAGCGCCTCGCAGAAATTCGCCGAGATGGCTAGTTGCAGTTAGCGAGTAATGATGAAATGGTACATCATGCTATTAAGGACCTCGAAATGTCGCCGCCGGGAGGCAAGGATATGAGCAAAAGAGCGCTGGTTACAGGAATTACCGGACAGGACGGAAGCTATCTGGCTGAGCAGTTATTGGATCTCGGCTATGAAGTCCATGGGATTGTCCGGCGCGTCGCGCTTGAAGACCCGACCCGGCGATTCACGCGCCTCGAACATTTGCTCGAACGCGTGACGCTGCACCCTGCGAGCCTCGAAAGCTATCCCTCGATTTTTCATGTGCTGGCCAAGCACGAGTTCGACGAGTGTTATCACCTCGCCGCTCAGAGTTTTGTCGCCGAATCGTTTGCCGACGGCTTTTCGACGATGAACACCAACATCAACGGCACGCATTACATGCTAGCCGCGCTGCGTGAGCTGCAACCAAAGTGTCGGTTTTATTTCGCCGGATCCTCAGAGATGTTTGGCAAGGTTCGCGAAACTCCGCAAACTGAGGACACGCCATTCCACCCTCGGTCGCCATATGGCATCAGCAAAGTCGCCGGCTTCGATCTGACTCGCAACTATCGCGAGGCCTACGGCATGTACTGTGTGAGTGGGATCTTGTTCAACCATGAGTCTCCCCGGCGCGGCTACGAATTTGTTACGCGCAAGATTACTTCGACGGTGGCCCGGATCAAGGCCGGGCTGGCGAGCGAGTTACGACTCGGAAATCTCGATGCCAAGCGCGACTGGGGACACGCCGCTGATTACGTTCGCGCGATGCGTCTGATGCTGCAGCAACCGGAGCCGGACGACTTTGTGATCGCGACTGGCGAAACCCACACCGTCCGCGAATTTTGTGAACAGGCCTTCGCCGGAGCCGACCTCGACTATCGCAATTATGTGAAAGTCGACGAGCAATTCTACCGGCCTGCCGAAGTTGATTTATTGATGGGTGACGCGGCGAAAGCCCGCCAGGTCCTCGGCTGGGAACCAAGTCATACTTTCCAGCAGTTGGTGAGCGAGATGGTCCAGTCTGACCTTACCGCCGTCCAGCGCTCCGCGGATCCGACGCCCGCACTTGTTGGAGGCGGCGCCGGTTAGCTCCCGTCCCGCGCAGCGAACGAAAGGTCTTTTGCCTGATGAAGATCTCGGTAGCACTTTGCACTTACAACGGAGCCCCATTCCTCCGCGAACAACTCGACAGTATCGCGCAGCAGACCCGCATACCCGATGAATTGATCGTCAGCGATGACAAGTCGAGTGACGAAACCCCGGATATAATCGCCGATTTTTCCGCCTCGGCCCCCTTCCCGGTTCACTTCGTAGTCAACGAGCAAAATCTGGGCTCGACGAAAAATTTCGAACGCGCGATCGCCCTGTGCGGCGGCGATGTAATTGCACTCTGCGATCAGGACGACTTTTGGCTACCGGAAAAGTTGAGTCGAATCGAGCAGGTCTTTGCCGGCGAAGCGCGAGTCGGAATCGTCTTCAGTGACGCGGAAGTGGTAGATGAAAATTTACGGCCGCTCGGTTACCGGCTCTGGGACAGCGTCGGCTTCGACGATCGAAGTCGCCGCCTGGTGCGAGATGGCCGCGTGCTTGATGTGTTGCTGCCGGGATGGACTGTCACCGGAGCCACCATGGCGTTTCGTTCTACGTTTAAGGAGATGGCGCGCGACATTCCTATCAACCTCCCCTTGATTCACGATGGTTGGATTGCGTTGATGATCGCTTCCGTGGCGGAAGTTCGGTTTGTCGAAGAACCTCTGATTCA
>JANLZV010000139.1:0-1823 GCA_031366425.1 Pyrinomonadaceae bacterium
CGATGGGCATTCCCCTCACCCGCGCAATCTACGAAGAGAACCGCGAGACTGTAGTCCACGGATTGTTTGGCTGGCTGAAAAAGTAAACTGCGACTCGACTTCCCACTATGCGCCCATGAGCATTCGTCGCATACGATTAGCCATAAGAGCGGGCCGTTACGCTTATTCCGATCATGCTCTCGAGGAGATAGACGACGATGACTTGCTTGAATCGGATGTGATCGAGGCGATCATGAGAGGCAAGATAGTTGCAAAGCTAACGGGCGATCCTAGAGGGCTGCGTTTCGTCGTTCGAGGAACTACTGTTGAAGAGGAAATTGAAATCGAGGTTGTTTGCCGATTCCTCCCGTCGGGAATTCTGCGTATAATCACTGCGTATGCCATCGAAAACTAAAACTAAGAAGCTGGATCCCTGCGAATACTGCGACGCGTTTTTGGATGGAACGGAGAAACTCGTCACTGTATATCGCCATCACCGTTCCTCTCATTTCATTTTTGAGCATGTGCCCGCTCAAGTGTGCTCTCGATGCGGCGAGAAATACTTTAGGGCCAAGGTTGTCAAGGAAATGGAGCGACTGATGCTGGAGCAGCCTTCACACGCTTCTACGGTTTCCGTACCCGTAATCGAGTTCACCCTCGCGGCTTAAGCCAGACTTGGACAATTGGATCGTTCATGGCCTGTTTGGCCGGCTGAAGAAATAGGACAGACATTCCTGTCTGTCCCCCTTTTCATCAAATGGACAGGCTCGGCTCGTACTGATTCCCAGCCGGTCGGCGCATTTGTAGAGCGATAGCCCGAGCACGCAGGCAATCACCAGATTAAAGTAGAAAGTCACTGAGCCATCGATGAACATGGCCGGCAGGTTTCCGAAAAACGGCAGCGCTACCGGTGCGGTGATCACGGCGACTATCACCCCTACCAAAATTCCACTACTTGAATTACCAGCACCATCCCAAAGGCTTTGAAGTAAGGGTTATCTTCTCACCACGAGCGGAGTCGTTATTCAAGTTGGATTTTGACGACTTACACGAGGAGTCTTGCCAGAGCAACAACACCGCCAGCGGCAAACAAAAAAAGGCTGCCAAAGAATTGCGTCCGCCCATCCTCGGCCTCCGGGACCATTAGATCCCCAGCACGTCGATCAGTTCCTGCACCGCCGCAGCGCTCTTCTGTAGCGCGATGCGTTCGTCGGCGAGCAAGTTGATCTCGATGATTTGTTCGAGGCCGCGCGCGCCGAGTTTGCAGGGCACGCCGACGTAAAGTCCGTTAATGCCATACTCGCCTTCGAGAAAAGCGGCGCACGGCAGAATCTTCTTCTTGTCCTTCAAGATCGATTCTGTCATCTCGACGGCCGCGGCTGACGGGGCATAATAGGCCGAACCCGTTTTCAACAGTGAGACGATCTCGGCGCCGCCGCCCGCAGTGCGTTTCACGATCGCATCGATTTGATCTTTCGACAGCAGCTCCGGAATTGGAATGCCGGCACAGGTTGAGAAGCGCGGCAGCGGCACCATCGTGTCGCCATGCCCACCGAGCACAAACGCTGTGATGTTTTCGACTGAGACATCCAGCGCTTCCGCGAGGAAACAGCGCATGCGTGCCGAGTCGAGTACGCCGGCCATGCCAATTACACGATGCTTCGGAAAACCCGAGCGGCGAAACGCAACCTGGCACATCGCATCAAGTGGATTCGAGACGATGATCAGAATCGAATCCGGCGAACGGCTGACAACTTCATCAACGACTTTGGAAACGATGTCGGCGTTGGTCTTCAACAGGTCGTCGCGGCTCATTCCCGGCTTGCGCGGCAATCCGGCGGTGA
>JANLZV010000145.1:0-3378 GCA_031366425.1 Pyrinomonadaceae bacterium
AGCCACCATGGCGTTTCGTTCTACGTTTAAGGAGATGGCGCGCGACATTCCTATCAACCTCCCCTTGATTCACGATGGTTGGATTGCGTTGATGATCGCTTCCGTGGCGGAAGTTCGGTTTGTCGAAGAACCTCTGATTCAATATCGCCAGCACTCAAGACAACAGATTGGCGCACCTGAAAGAAAGCCCGACAGCGACGCGATGGGATTAAAGATGAATGTGAAAGCCGCTAAGCTTCGCACTAACGACTATTTCTCGATGATCGCAATCGGCATGGTCGCGATGGAGCGCCTTTCTAAGATGCGCGAGGTCCGCGGATACGACCAGGCATTAGTCGCCCTTGGAGCCCGAATCCTCCACCTCCACACCCGCGCCAGCTTGCCGGCGTCAAAGCTTAGTCGGCTGCGTTCCGTCGTTAAGGAATTGGTCTCAAGACGTTACCACCGGTATTCAAGTGGTTTCTACAGCGCCGCCAAGGACTTGATGGCTTGAGAATTGAACTGTCCATTATCATCGTCAATTGGAATGGCGGAGACTTGCTGCGGCGCACGGTTGAAAGCGTAATCGAGTTTGCGCCGGCGGTCGACTACGAAATTGTCGTCGTTGACAACGCTTCAGCCGACGACAGTCTGGCCTTGTTGAACGGGAGCGATGCGGCAGTGGATTTGGCCCAACGCGGACGTTTGCGCGTGATTGCCAACTCCGACAACCGCGGCTTCGGACGAGCGAACAATCAGGCTTTTGCCGAAACCGAATCGCCGTTGCTGTTGTTGTTGAACCCTGACGCGGAAGTTACCGCCGGCTGCATCGATACGCTGATGGACACCGTCCGCAGCGATGAGCGCGTCGGCATGGCGGGCCCCAGAATTTTGAACGAAGACGGCTCCCTGCAAATCAGCGCGTGGCGCAACCCTCCCGCGGCCTGGGAAATTCTGCTCTCACAACTAAAACTCTATCTGCTGCTACCGCGAAGGTTCCGGGGCGAACTGCTTTTAGGAGGACACTGGGACCACCAACGCGAAAGGCGTGTGCCCATGCTCAGCGGGGCCGCGATGCTGTTGCGCCGCGAAGTCATCGAACAGGTTGGCGGCTTCGACGAGAGATTTCACATGTACGGCGAAGACAACGAGTGGTGTCTTCGGATCGTGCGCGCAGGTTGGCAACTCGTCTTTCAACCGAAGGCTGTAGTGCTTCACCGCGGCGCGCAAAGTTCGCTCCAGCGTTGGACGAGTTTGGAAAAATTACGGGTCCAACTCGAAGCAAACTATTTTTTCCAAAAGCAGTCGCTGCCTCGCCGGCGCGTGCTAACCAATCAAATCGCAACTTACGTCACGGCTTCAGGTCAGCATTTGCTGCGACGTCTCCGCGGAGTTGATGCCCCCGACTTGAAACTCGCTCGCGAAATCCATTGGCAACATCTCAAGCAGGCTTTGCGTGGCGCGCAAGCCGATCGATAACTAAGGGCTGAGTCGGGAATGCGAGGGTTGCAGGCGCAAATGCGGGGCCTGGAGTTGGAAGTGCTGGGGGCCGCAGTTGCAAGCGTCTGATCTGGGTGGTATTTGCGTCAACGCTGTTTTGGTTGGGAAGATGAGAAGTTGTATTCGATGGAGAGCTAGTGAGAAATTCGCTGGGAGTAGGAGCGCGGGCGCCCCGCCCGCACTTCGAGTGTGCTAATGCGGGCGTGGGCGTCCGCGGTCCTACGAGATGAAATCATCGCGCGCTATGAATGACGCCTGCGTTGGTCGTTATACTTTTGTAGATCGATTGCTCTTCAAAGCTATCCCGTCGTCGATTCGGATCCCAACATCAGCGTCAGGTTGGCCCGAAGGAGGTCCGGATTAATGAGTAGATCCGCCGCGTGTGGATCCTGCGCTAAATTTCCCGGCAAACATGTCTGGTAGAAATAATTCAGATCAAGGGCCGAAGCCAGAGTGAAGTAACAGTTGTTGATGCAGTCGGTATGATGACGGAGCTCAAGAACGCTTGAGCCCGAAGGCATGAAGAGCATATTGGTGAGGCCTGCACCATGGTTTGAAACAAGGTAACGCGCCCTCGAAAGGGTCCTTACCTGCTCTTCAAATGACAGGTCTTCGGCGTAGATAGTCTTAAACCCAAACTCCGTAAAAATATTGCTGAGCGTTTTTTCATTGACGATTCTTCGCTTCGGCGCCCGGCCGCGGCTGATATAGACACGCTCATTTTCTTCGCGATACCCTGCATCGCCGTAAGCGCCGCAACCATTGAGCAGCAGCTCACGCACGCCGCGAATGATCCCCTCATTGTAGTGACCGGAAGGGGCAGTGTGCGTAGGCAGGAAAAGCCTGCGACACCGCAACACTTCGTCCTTGCCGACGAATTCGACTGCCTTCACTCCAAGGGCCGGCAGTGAGGCTTGGACAAAATCGAGCGATTGGTAGCCCCACGGCAATAGCAGCACCAAGTCATCCATCCAATCTCGCATGACAAACAGTCTTGAGAGAACATCCGTCAGCCAATGGAAATAGCCTCTACTCCAATCGTCAGTGACCCATAGCACGGGCTGCGCGATTGCGCGGGACCGCCGCCTGGCATAATTGGTGACGAAGAACTTAAGTACACTCCGGCGCTTCCACAGCTGAAGGTGAGCCGGAAAAGCAAACGATTCGGGCAACAAATGGAGGCGACTGAAAAGAATGCCGTCAGAACTCACCCGGACATCATTTAGCTCCAGCAAAGTTGTCTCGGGAATTATCTTCTCGAGCTCGTGACTGAAGATTGCCATGTCGCTCTGGCTAATGTTGACGGGTGGTCGTCGCCTGGCAATAGTTTTCGTGCAAAGCGTAGTTGGTGAGCCGTCGTGGGAACTGGGCAACTTCATCGTTTGCCGCAACTTGATTTGGTTTTATACCAACCGCGCTAAAGGCCGGCTACCGTCTGGAAGCGTTCGCACGATCGATATTCAAGGCCGGTTAGACTCTGCCATGATATGAAGGAATAGATTCTCAAGTATTTGGCTTCTTCACGGCCAGATAATTCGTCGTCAAAAATATCTCCTGCTGTTCACCGTAGTAGCGAATCGGAATGATTCCGGTGGGCACAATTCTGTAAATTTCAAAAGAGCCGGACAACAGCGACCAAAAATCGAAGAAGAACGTGCGTGAGTAGATGTTTGCTGGGCCGAACTCAAACTGGATCATGGATATCGCACCTTTTGCCAACATTCCACAAGCCCCACGCAAAACTGATAACTCGTGTCCCTCGACGTCCAACTTGAGGAAATCAACGCGGTCTATCCCTGCGGTCGCGCAGAATTCATCTATCGTCGTCACCTCAATTTGCTCGCTCGCGCTGGTCTCGACGAAAACTACCTGGGTCGGTCGCCGCTGATCAATCGATGA
>JANLZV010000180.1:0-8172 GCA_031366425.1 Pyrinomonadaceae bacterium
GGCGTTCTCAAAGTGATCTGCCTGCTCCTGACCGAGAAGGTTTCTCCGATTTTTAATTCTACCTGGGTGAATGGCGCGCTGGTTGTCGTGCTGGTGGTGGGGTTATTAATGATGATGTCAGGATTTGGTTCCGGTGATTGATCCCTTACTCCGCATCAGCGGGCAACTCAATCGTAAACGTGCTGCCTTTTCCCAGTTCCGAGCTCACGGTAACTTCGCCGCCGTGCGCACGCGCCAAGTGCTTGACGATCGCCAGCCCTAGCCCCGTCCCGCCCATCTCTCGCGAACGCGCGCGATCCACGCGATAAAATCTTTCGAAGAGTCTCACCAAATGCTGCGCCGGAATTCCTTCGCCAGTGTCTTCGACGATGATTTTGTCTCGCGCTGGATTTTTACCTGGCGCCGACTCGCCGCGCTCAAACCTGATCGTCACGCTGCCATCTTCGCGATTAAATTTGATCGCATTCTCCACGAGGTTCGTCAGCATCTGTTCGAGCCGTCGCGCGTCCGCGAATACCGTAGTACCGGGCGCCACCGCATTAACCACCGAAACACCCTGCGACTCACTCTTGGTGGCGAGCGATGAAATCACATCGTTGACTACTGGCTTGAGTTCCACTTGTTCACGTCTGACCGTAACGTTGCCGGCTTCGATCGCGCTCAGCTCAAGGATGTCGCCGATCAGTTCATTCATGCGTCCGGCATTCTTGCGGATGATGGCGAGAAAACGGTGCGCGCTTTCAGCATCGTCAATCGCGCCCGCCTCAAGCGTTTCCACAAAGGCAAGAATTGCGGTTAACGGAGTGCGAAGTTCGTGAGAAACGTTGGACAGAAACTCCTGCCGCACATGCTCGAGGCGTTCGATGCGAGTGATGTCGATGAATACGCCCAGAGCGCCTTCAGCCGCCATGCTTCCCTCCCCCCGTGCGTCTACGCCTCGACCGGCCCGCGAGCTTCCGTTCGACATTTCCAGCGGCACGACACGCAGATCGTAAACTTGTCGTTCGGGACCGTGCGTTTCCACTTTAACGCCGGTGCGTTCGACGCCGTTTAGCGCATCGAGAAACGCGCCGTAGATTGCCGAGTTGCGCGTTAGTTCCGTCAGCCGTTGCGTTTCGAGTTTTCCGCGCGCGGGATTGAACAAGCCGTGAGCTGCGGCGTTTGAAGCCACCACCCGCATGTCCTTATCAACCACCAGCAAACCTTCGCGCATGCCGCCCATCGTGGCTTCAAACAGTTTGCCAAGCGCGAAAATTTCCTGCGGCGATTCCTCGGCACTTAGATCCGCGTCAACATCAATTTTCTTATTCCTGTCGGCGGGAATTCTAATTAGCGACTTGAAAATCCAAATCACCGCAGCCAGCACCAGCAGACCGGCCACGGCGAGGCGCGCGACAAACGAAGGCAGTAGCAGAACAGCCGCAAGAGAAATTAGGCCGGCACTGACCAGAAAGGCGTAGCGGTTGGACATGATATTTCCGCGGCAAGCTCTATTCCTGAAGAAAGTCTTGAATTGGACGAGGGCAACCTACGAATCGATAACCAACCCCGACCACCGTTTCAATACAGTTGCCACAATCGCCGAGCTTTTGCCGCAAGCGGCGGATGTGCACATCGAGCGTGCGCGCATCGCCGTAATAACTGTAACCCCAGACGTGGTCCAGCAACTGTTGCCGCGTCACCACCCGATCGGGGCTCTTCGCCAGAACAGACAGCAGGTTGAATTCCTTATTCGTGAGCTTGATCTTAACGCCGTCACACACCGCGCGGATATCGTCAAAGTCGATCAGCAAGTGATCGTCTTCGTAAGTTTTTCCCTTCGCCTCGTCGGTTCGTCGCATAACCGCGCGGGCGCGAGCCAGCAACTCCCGAACGGAGAAAGGCTTAGTTAGGTAGTCGTCCGCGCCCAAATCCAACCCGGCCACGCGATCGGATTCAGACGCCTTCGCAGTCAACATGATGATTGGCGTGCGCCGCGTGGCCGGTTCTCGGCGCAGCCGGCGGCAAAGTTCACTTCCGCTCATGCCCGGCAACATTAAATCGAGAATAATCAGCGATGGCGGATCGCGTTCGTTGAGGGCGGCGGCCAATCCGGCTTCTCCGGTCGAGGCGGTGATCGCGGCCAGTCCCTCGCGCTCAAAGTTGTACTTCAAACTCTCGGCGATGTCCGGATCATCTTCGATAATTAGGATTGGTCGCTGCACTGTCCCTTACTTTTTGTCGTGTTTGATAAACGCCGCTTCAGCCATGTAAACGGTCAACTCGCAGATGTCGGTGACGTAATCGCCGATTCGTTCCAGATGCTTTGCCACAAACAGCCAGCGCGCATCCCGAGTCGCAGTGGTGGGCTCGGTGACCATCAATTCGATCAGGCGATGGAAAATGTGATTGTAGAGTTCATTGATCTCACCGTCACTCTTGATCACTTCACGGGCCGCGTTGGGATCGTTTGAGGTAAACGCATCAAGCGCGGCGCGCAACATGCGCAACGCGTGCCCGGCCATCCGATCCAGATCGACCACCGACTTTAGCTCGGGCTCATTGTTAAGATCGATCGCCACCCGCGCGATATTGGCGGCATGATCGGCGATGCGCTCGAGCACTGGGGCCATTTTAGCTACCGAGATCACAAAACGCAGATCGCGAGCTGCCGGCTGGCGCAGGGCGATGATGTCGATGCACTGCCGATCGATTTCTACCTCCAGCTGATCGATCTTATCGTCCTCAGCCAGCACTTCGCGCGCGAGCTCGCTATCGCGCTGCGTCAGTGCTTTCATCGCTCGTTCGAGCGCGGCTTCCGCGGCCCCACCCAACAGCAACACACGGTCGCGAAGCGAATTGAGCTCGTCGTCAAGATGCCTGTGATAGTCCATATTCATTCTAGCCAAACCGTCCTGTTAAATAATCTTCCGTCGTTTTCTCGCGCGGGTTGGTAAACATTTGGTCGGTAGAATTCACTTCGACCAGTTTACCCAGCAGGAAAAATGCCGTGGTATCAGAGACGCGCGCGGCCTGCTGCATGTTGTGAGTTACGATCACGATCGTGTAGCGCTGCTTCAAGTCTACGATCAACTCTTCGATTCTCGCGGTGGCGATCGGATCCAGGGCCGAGGCTGGTTCATCCATGAGAATCACTTCCGGAGCAATCGCGAGCGCGCGCGCGATACACAGGCGCTGCTGTTGCCCGCCGGACAGCCCCAGGGCCGAACTCTTCAAACGATCTTTCACTTCATCCCAAAGCGCCGCATCGCGAAGCGCCTGTTCGACTCGCGCCTCAAGATCGCTCTTGCCGGTCGCGAGCCGATTGATTCTCAAGCCGTAAGCCACGTTATCAAATATAGACCGCGGAAAGGGGTTCGACTTCTGAAACACCATCCCTACCCGACGCCGCAACTCGACTACGTCCGTCCCCGGGCCGTAGATGTTCTGCCCGTCGATGACGACTTTACCCTCGACGCGAGTGAGAGCAATCACGTCGTTCATTCGATTTAGAGTGCGAATAAAAGTCGACTTGCCACAACCCGACGGCCCAATAAACGCAGTTACGACGCGTTCCTGAATGTCCAGATTGATCCCGTAGAGGGCTTGCGAGCGGCCGTAATAAAAATCCAGATCGCGCACCTCGATCTTCGTTGACGAACCTGGGGCGGCGTCAATCTCGCCGCGAAGTTTCCCGGCAGCGACTTGTGGGGTTATCGGTATTGAAACGTGGGCCGACATAATCTTAGTTTAACCAAAGTGTCCGGTGATGTATTCCTCGGTCAGCTTCTCTGCCGGGTTCTCAAACATTTTCTTCGTAGGCGAAACTTCAATCAGTTCGCCGAGATACATGAAGGCCGTGACGTCCGAAACTCGGGCCGCCTGTTGCATGTTGTGCGTCACCACGATCACCGTCAACCGCCGCTTCAATTCGAAAATGAGATCCTCGATTTTACCGGTGGCGATCGGATCGAGCGCGGATGTCGGTTCATCAAACAGGAGCATTTCCGGATCGGTCGCCAGGGCCCGCGCAATACACAGACGCTGTTGTTGACCGCCTGAGAGTGTGTAGGCCGATTGGCGCAAACGATCTTTCACTTCGTCCCACAAGGCCGCAGCGCGCAGCGACTGTTCCACCTGCTCAGCGAGTTCCTTGCCTTTGACACCCCGCAGACGTAAACCAAACGCCGCGTTTTCGAATACCGACTTGGGAAACGCATTTGGTTTTTGGAAAACCATACTTACGCGCAGGCGCATTTCCACTGGGTCAGTTTCCGGGCCAATGATGTTAGCGCGGCTCGGCAGTAGCGTGATCTTGCCTTCGTAGCGCGTGTCGGGATAAAGATCGTGAATTCGATTGAAGCAACGCAACAGGGTCGACTTGCCGCAGCCGGATGGGCCAATGATCGCGGTGACCTGGTTCGCCCCAAAGACCATGTTGATGTTCTTGAGCGCCTGTAGTTTCCCGTAGAAAAAATTCAGCCCGGACACCTCTGCCTTCACTTCCCCAGTCTCCGCGGGGCCACGCCCGTCCGGCTCACGCACCGTCGGACTAACCTGAAGCCGGGTCACATTCTTTGTCATGGTCATCCCTGGGATGGCTCTGAGCTTGTCATTCATTAAGGGCTTGCTCACCACTTAATTCGTTTTCTTACCCGGTAACGGATCACGATCGCCACCGCGTTGAGCGACAGTGTGATTAAAATCAGTACTAGTCCCGCACCGGCAGCGTTAACCGCAAAAGCCTGGTCCGGCCGCGACACCCAGTTGAACATTTGAATCGGCAATACCGAGAAAGGCGACGACAGCCACTCGAGCGAAACAAAGGGCGGCTCGCCCTTCAGCGGCGGCGGTGGAAGAAAAGCGATGAAAGTCAGCGCGCCAATCGTGATTAGCGGAGCCGTTTCGCCGATAGCTCGCGACAACGCGATGATTATTCCGGTCATCGTGCCGCCGATCGAATAAGGAAGTAAGTGAAAGCGGACGACTTGCCATTTAGTTGACCCGAGTGCGTAAGCCGCTTCGCGAATTCCCTGCGGGATTGTGCGCAAGGCTTCGCGCGTCGCCACGATCACGATTGGGAGGATCAGAAACGCGAGCGTCAGCCCGCCCGTCAAAATGCTTTGCCCGAGTTGAAACTGGTAGACGAGCAAACTCAACGCCATCAGTCCATAAACGATCGAAGGCACTCCCGCGAGGTTGGCAATGTTTATTTCGATCAACGTCGTAAGCCAATTCTTGCGAGCGTACTCTTCAAGGTAGACGCCGGCGGCGACGCCCAGAGGCACCGCCGTCGCTGCCGTAACAATCATAATCAGCAACGTCCCCACCCAGGACGAGAGAATGCCTGCTTGTTCGGCAAAGCGTGACGGGAAGTGAGTGAAAAAACCTAAATTCAAACGCGGTAAGCCATCCAAGAAGAGATCTATCAGGAGCGCGCTGAGCGTCAGAATTCCCACCAGCGTGCACACGATTCCCAGGATGTTGAAAATGAAATCCTGGCGCTTTCTTTTGGCGATAATTTGCTTGAAGTCGCCCACTCAGTACACCTCTCGAAAGCGCTTCCGCAACACGTAACCCAGAATATTGAAGATCAGCGTCATGATGAAAAGAGTGATGCCGGCCGCAAAGATCGACTGATAACCGATGCTACCGTGCGGCAAATCGCCGAGACTGACTTGCACGATGAAAGCGGTGATAGTCGCTGCTGGTTCACGCGGGTCGGCCGTCAGGTTGGGCTGCATTCCGGCGGCGATCGCCACGATCATCGTTTCACCGATCGCGCGGGAGATCGCCAGGATATATGAGGCGACGATACCGGACAGCGCCGAGGGATAGACCACTTTCAACGCGGTGATAATACGGTTAGCGCCGAGTGCGTAAGCGCCCTCACGCAGCGACATAGGCACAGCGCGCATTGCGTCTTCGCTAAGCGAACTCACGTAGGGAATGATCATGATTCCCATCACCACTCCTGCGCTCAACATATTGAAGGTGGGTAAACCAGGGACGACTTTTTGCAGCAGCGGTGACATGAATTGGAGCGCGAAGTAACCGTAAACCACGGTCGGCACTGCGCTCAACAACTCCAACGCCGGCTTAATGATTTCGCGCACTGCAACTGGTGCAAATTCGCTTAGGTAGATTGCCACAATCGTCCCGACCGGCAGGGCCACTGTGAGGGCGACCGCCGTCGTAACGAGCGTGCCCATGACTAGCGGGAGAATTCCAAACCGGGGCGAGGCGAAGAGAGGCGTCCAAAGTGTGTCGGTGAGAAAATCTTTCAGCGGCACGTGAGCGAAAAAACTGGAGGACTCGTAAGCCAGTGTGCCAACGATGCCTACCGTGATCGCGACTGAAGAGAATGCGGCGAGCAGCAATACGACTTCGATGACGCGTTCTTTCGCCCGCGACAAACGACGCGCCGCAGCAGAACTAGTTTCGGGAGGGGCTGACGGTGCAGAGGCAGATTGATCAGTCGCAGCCGCGGCCGGATGTGGAAGGCCCGGTTCGTCTTTCATGCTTGATTTGCCGCGTTAGGCACGAGATCGTGGTCGCTCTAAGCCTTTGGCTCGCGCTTCAGTATTTCTTCTACCGGCAGGCCCACTTCCGGAACTCCGCCGAATCCCGTTCCCGTCTTTGAAGAGCGAAGGCGCTCGACCGCCATCTGGTAAGCCGTTTCAGACAGCGAAACGTATTTCACTTCTTTTGCCAGCGTGCTCACGTTCTTAAGATAAAACTCGACAAACTCCTTCACTGCGGGCTTATCAAGCGACTTGCGATTGACGTAAATGAAAAGCGGGCGCGATAAGGGATTGTAGGTTCCAGCGATAACATTTTCCGGGCTCGGCATGACCGCTTCCTTGACCTTGTTTTTTTCCCATTGAATTGCCACCGCTTTCATCTTGCTGCTGTGCGGCGCGAAATAAGCGTAGGGAATGTACCCGAGTGAATACTTGTTTCCTTCAACACCCTGGACCAGCACGTTGTCGTCTTCGCTGGCGGTGTAATCACCCCGACTCGACTTCGGCTTGCCCACGATTGCCTCGGTGAAATAATCAAAAGTTCCCGAGTCCGCACCAGCGCCAAACAGAGCGATCTTTTCGTTGGGCCATTCCGGACGGATTTGATTCCAGTGGGTGATTTTGCCTTGCGCGCCGGGCTCCCAGATTTTTTTCAACTCTTCCACTGTCATGGAAGTAACCCAGTCGTTTTGCGGGTTCACCACGACAGTGAGCGCATCGAATGCGACTGGCAGCTCGATGTATTCGACTCCTGCAGCTTTGGCTTGGGCCATCTCCTCAGTCAGGATTGGCCGAGAGGCATCGGAGATATCGGTTTCGCCGCGAACGAATTTTTTGAAACCGCCGCCGGTGCCGGAAATGCCGACGGTAACCTTGACCTTGCCTTGTTTTTCTTTTTGAAATTCTTCGGCGACCGCCTCGGTGATTGGAAAGACCGTGCTCGATCCGTCAATCTTGATCACGGTAGACTCACCCGCGCTTGATCCCGTCCCGGCTCCACCGCCACAGGCAAAAGCCAGTGACGCCGAAATCAGAAGGCTGAGCGACAAAACCGCGCGGGAAGTTCTTTGGGAAAAGGACATGATGTCTCCTAGTCGTGGGGAAGAATGTTCCGAAATGGAACCCCACTCTAGAAGGCGTGTGTTACATCGAACTAAACTGCGGCTGAATTTATTGTTAACGGAAGGGCCGACTGACAGGGTTAGGTGACGATGTGATGAATCGCCTTAATCACCAGAAAATAAAACGCTGCGAATCCGCCCGCCATCGGAATTGTGAGGACCCAAGCCCAGAGAATTCGGCGAGCAACTCCCCATTTTACCGCTGAGAGTCGGCGGGTAGCTCCGACGCCGACGATCGCGCCGGTGATGGTGTGAGTCGTCGACACGGGGATGCCGGCGAGAGTGGCGCCGAAGAGAGTGGCTGCGCCAGCCGTTTCAGCGCAGAAACCGCCAATTGGTCGTAGCTTGGTAATCTTCGATCCCATGGTGTGCACGATGCGCCAACCACCCGAAAGCGTTCCCAAGGCGATAGCCCCATGCGCGGACAAGACCACCCACAAAGGAATTTCCGGCGACGTGCCGTTTGGCCCCGAAGCAATAACTCCACCGGCCACGAGGACCGCGGTAATTATGCCCATCGTTTTTTGCGCGTCGTTGCCGCCATGGCC
>JANLZV010000221.1:0-3968 GCA_031366425.1 Pyrinomonadaceae bacterium
AGTATCCGCCCTTGTCGCCGTCGCCCTCCGGGTCATAGCTGTAATACGACGAAGGAATGAACGACTCCGCCTTCGCGAGTGCGGTTATTTTCGGAATATCGTTGCCTGGTTCTAAATGTTCTTTCATAGTTTCACCTGAACGAGGGAATCTGGGTTGAATAGTTCAGCTCCGGAAAAAAGCGCTTCACTTCTATGGAATAATACGGGTCGGTAACTGCGCGATATTAGGAACAACCGCTCCTACGAGACTTCGGAACAGCCTCTTGGCGCCGGAAGTCGGGACATCAACGATGTCACCTGCCTGAAGCACAATGTCTTCGGCCTTCTGCTTATCGATTGCCTTTAAGTCCACGATGATTTCAGTTCTCGCCGCGGTTCCCGGTGGCTGCCTGACGATTCGCACGCGGTCGCTCTTGGTATCCGGCATCGTGCCACCGCTCATCGCCACGGCGCGTGAAACCGTAATGGGTTCCTTTAGCGAAATCGCTTGCGGCCGCAGCACGTTGCCGACGACAAACGCCTGCTCGGCTTCCGAGACGCTGATCACGTCGCCGGGACGAACGTATGGATTCGCCGCCATTTCGCCTTTCAGCGTTTCATCCAATTTGTAGTTATCCAGCACGTTGGTCTCACTGTCGTCCACCTCGGCCACCAAAGATGTTCCGCACATCGAAGGCGTCGCCGTGTGTACGACCTGAATGGTCCTTCCAGCTGCGTCGCTTGGCCCACCCGCGTGGGAAATCAATTCCAACAGGCGAACGCGCCGCTGGAGTTGAAACCGAGAAGGTGTGCGCACGGCGCCGAGCACCGATACGAGTTGCGATTGGAAGTCTCGAATAAAGACATCCACCTGAGGATTCCGTAGGTATTCCAGGTATTGCGTGGTGACTTCGCGCGCCAGTTCCGCTTCAGTGCGGCACGCGGCACGGATTTCGGGTTGAATCAGTGGCATCCGGATCATCCCACGTCCGTCAACGCGGACGCTCTCGCGCGAAAACTGCGGTTTGTTAAAGATCCGAATGTCGAGCACGTCGCCTGGTCCAATGCGATAGCGATCTTCCGTTGCCGGCGTCGACGCCGACGAAGCACCTGTGGGTGCCGGGGATGAATTGCCGAGCTCAGGCTGTTGGGCCCAGACAACGCCGGGAGTCAGCATCAGCAGCGCCGAGACAAAGGAACGTACGAGCGTGGTGATTTTAGTTGTTAGTCGATTTAGCTTCATAATTTCACCAACCAATCGGTTCTATCCGGTTCAGCAGACGCTTGCTGTCGCCTGCCCATCTCCACGAAAAACTTGCGGAGAAATCACGCTGTACCCCAGAAGGGGAAGCCCCATTTGCGAGGCCGCATCAAATTTTCTCCAAACTGAGATTAAAAGTGCCTGCACAGCTGAATCTCGAGTTGTTATGAGGAAAGCGGTTTCCTCTTTTCCCTGCCAGTTATCAATTACCCGCACCAAATCTGTCCTGTTCGATAGGATGGAGAATAACAATAAAGCTTGAGAAATTCTTGAGGTTCTTCCGTTTACCGCAAGCGGCCGCAACCAAAAGGTGCGGTAGGTTTCAAGCGCGAAGAATCCAAATTTGGGTTTTCGCACCGCTCTTCATGCTGAACCGAGGGGGTGGAATAGGGCAAACCTTCGAGTTTCCGTGCATTTCGCCGGAATCGCGCGACACTTGGGGTCAGATGTTTGTCATGTTTGTAATACTCAAGTCTGGCACCCAAGTATTTCTCAACTGGGATAAATATTCTGGGGGCTGTTCGGAACCATGATTCGCAAAACGGAGGAGGAAGAGAGTTTAAATGACGAGAAGAAAGTTGATAGTGCTTTGTCTTCTGTTTACAGTTTTTGCCGTAGGAACGCAGTCAGCCGTCGCGAAAGAACCGCCGCGTGACGTATTCGGCGTCCGCCCAGGGATGACTGAAATCGAAGCGCGCCAGCTCTTGGATAAGGTCGGGCGCCCTCAAGTTAACGATCGGATGAAGCACACTGTGTGGGAGGTAGAGGACAGTCGTATTTCGTTTGTTGGAGTGAGAATCGACGCTAAAACAAAGGTCGTTCGCTGGATAACGGCCATCGCGCGCGCTGACGCCAAAGAGCGTCTGCGGTACAGCGACTTGGGCGACCTGGCCCGCGCCCAACATAAAACTGACGGCACGAACCACACTTACATCTGGAGGGTGCCGGCGCGAGGCAAGCAACCAGCTTATGTTTTTGAGGCCCTCGGGAACGATCCGCAATATGTGAATTCCTATCGCCTGCTGCGCACGTTCGAGTAGATCGCCGCTTGGAGTACCACCTCATGCGGGCGGGCTTTTCCCAGGCTTAACTACCCGCCTGAAGGCGGTGCTCCGAACTCAAATCACGCCGTTCCTGCCCACCTCAAGTTTTTCTCAACCATCACGTTTTAGATTCCCATCCTCAACCAGTATCAGCCGATAAATTGACATTCGCCATTTCAAAAGGAGTTTCCGCCATGTCCCATCAGCCGAGTGCGCCGCGTTTGCCGAAGTCGCAAAATCAGCGTTTCAGCTCTACGCGTTTACAAATCGCGATTACCCTGGTCTTCATCTCAGCAATTTTCACGGTTGCCGCGATGATGCCTTCGGTAACCACAGTCGTGCGCGCGGTCACACCGACTGTCTTGCACTTTCATGGCAACAGTCACGATTCGGGCGGCTCGCCGCCGGCACCCTGCACAGGCGATGGCCGGGCAGATATTGTTAACTGCGCCGGACCGTTTCTGACGGCCAGCGGAATTTTTGACACTGCTCCGGCTGCGAGTTGGTTTGTGGCCAACCCGGCGCTCAACGGCACTTCCGCCCGCAACATTTACGATCCAAACTGGATTTGGAACTCAGGACCGACCCGGCTCGGCGGCGAAATGACAGTCGACTTTTGGGCTTCATGTGGCGCGTGCGGCGGTGGCGCAGGTAATGCCGACTGGACTATCACGGTTTGGCGGGATGGTGTACTGGGATACTCGGAGAGAGTACGGGCCACCCCGGATCTTCCCAACGTTCCCAAGTTGCTTTCGGCAAAACTGTTCCTGCCCGAGATTATTGCCGCGCAGAACATCGTGCTCACAATCGACCCTGCGTTTATCGACTCCCAAAACAACACCAGAATTTACTACGACTCGCAGTCCGCCTGCCCCGGAACAGTTCCCGGCACGCTCGGGCCGTGTGACTCAAAAGTGACTATGCCGGTTCTGGCGACAGGCGAGCCGGTCCCCACACCGACGCCGACTGGCGCGGGCGTCACATATCTCAAGGGCGGAATTAACTTCAGTCCAAACGTACCGCTGCACGCGCCTGCAACAGTTCGCGATGGTGAACCTTCGTTGCGCGTTGACAAGTTTGGCAACACTTACGTCGCCGGTATTCGCGGCGTCCCCGCGGGATGCGATCTGTGGTACTTCGATCTGCGACCGACGGTAAACGGCCAACCCAATCCCATGTACGATCCCAATATGCGAAACCCGATTTACCGGGGCCAGCCTGATGCTTTCACTGGTGAGGCCGAGCCTTCTCTGCTCGCGGACGGCGGCGGCGACGTCGATCTGGCGGTGACATTCCCAGCGAGTGCCACTGAAGATCCAAATGCACCTCCGACACTCGCGTTCACTAGTCTGGCGCTGGCCAACATCTCTGTGGCCAAGTCAACCGACCGCGGCATTACTTTCCAGAAGAACCCGGCGGGTAACATTACGGGCGGCATTCCCGGAGACGACCGCCAGTGGTTTGAGGCCGTTGGCTCAAATAATGTTTACATTTTTTACCGCACCTTAGCGCCGGCTGTTTCGATGATTCAGCGCTCCACGGATGGCGGATTCACCTTTGGTCCGGCGCGCACCGCTGGTCCAATTGGACAGGCCGGCTACATCGATGTTCACAAAGCTACCGGTACGGTCTACATCAGCGGCTCAACCGGCCAGGTTTGCGTCGGCACCCCGCTAACGCCGACC
>JANLZV010000225.1:0-7548 GCA_031366425.1 Pyrinomonadaceae bacterium
AATAAACCTCAGCCACTTTGGAAACTCGACGTAGCCTCGGAACAGTGGGCGGAGCGGAGCACCAAACAGGTCGGACATAGCGCAGGCTTCTACGACTACGCAGGGACCAGTCCAGAACTGGACTCCTTACCCTCCTCGGACGAGGCCTTCTGTGAACTTGAGAACCAGTTCCCGGTTGTTCGAGAACGGCTCCTGTCATTAAGGAAGAAAGCGTTTCGTAACTGGACGAAACATTTGAGCTTCTTGCTGCGATACATGGACATGCTGCGAGCAAGGTCGCCTCTGTACTTCATGCACGCAGAAACTGAATGGAAATCCACTCCAACTTGGACGGTAGAAAAGGTGATCGATGCTAATACCATTAAGTTCGTTTCAATGGACCCGAGTCCGCCTTCCAGCGACTTCATAAAAAACAGGACGATCTTCCACGTTCCTGCCCTCGAGGTGGGGTTCCCAAAGCGGCAAGGCAAAAACGCCTACGCCGAGAAAGCCAATTACTCCCTGAAGGAAGATCGTCAAGCCTCATTTCATAGTTGGCCTTTATTATATTGCGTACGATTGGAGGGTAGAAACTAGAATTGGATGAGTGGGTCGACAAATACAGAACCGGGAGCAGTAGCGACCGGGTGCCGGACTCAAGGTAAGACTCAGAACGGCGTAAGACATGTAGCAAGAAAAGCCCAGTTGAGTGTGCGACCCGGTCGCTACCGCTCCCGGTTCTGTATTTGTGAACCCACTATTGAACACTCGTATCCGCTCGTTCCGCGCGGAAGAAGAGAAATTTCTTCGGAGGAGTTGTCGAATTCCGGTCCGGCCGTTCGACTATATAGTGAAGGCAGGGAACTGGCCCGCCCAAAGAGTAAAAACTAAAGACCATCTAATCTTTGCAATCAACATTACACGGAGAGATCAGCGGCTCGTTGTGCCCCGCGTCTGCTGTATGGCGGCTTGGGCAATGCCCCGCAGCATGGCCCCAAAAACCAATTGGTGCAGGGGGAAGAGCGCATACCAATAGGCCCTGCCCAACAGACCCACAGGATCAAAGATTGCCGTCTGCCGGATGATTGTTGACGAGCCGGTACCGGTGACTTCAAACTCCAACCACGCGCGGCCGGGAAGTTTCATCTCGGCGACGAGCCGCAGCAAATGATTCTGTTCCAGTTTTTCCACGCGCCAGAAATCGACTGTGTCGCCAACGCGCAGGGCCGTTGGCGAACGGCGTCCTCTTCTCATGCCTGTGCCTCCCGAGAGGAGGTCGAGGAAACCGCGCAACTGCCAAAGCCAGTTCCAGGCGTACCACCCTGTATGGCCACCGATTCTGAGAATCGGCCTAAAGGCGGCGGCAGCCGTGGCGGCGACGCTCATTACCCGCGAATCAACTAGTCGTGAACCGAATTGCACACCACCCCACGACGGCAACTTCCCCGACGAAGATAACGCGTCCGACCAGCGCGTTTCCGCAAACTGTTTTTCCTCGCTGGCGATGGCGCGGCCCACTGCTTCGTCAATGCCCATCGGACGGATCGCAAAGACGTCCGCGACGGCGCGGTCCCGAACGACGGTGGAGTGGACGATGCTTTCGATGAGCTTGCGCCCGATGCGAGCGTACAAAGGCGTGATCAGCCCGAGCCATAAACTCGAGACGTAAGGTGTTAGGACTGGCACGCGGATCATCCGTACTCGCCGGCCCCGTTGCCGAGCATACACGCGCATTATATCCGCATACGATACTTGATCTGCGCCGCCGATTTCGTACACGCGGTATTCGGAGACAGGGAGTCGCAGTGCTGCTGTCAGGTACTGCAGCAGGTCGTCGATCGCAATGGGCTGGGCCGGCACGGTGACCCACTTTGGAGTGATCATAATCGGCAGCCGCTCAACCAGCGAACGAATCATCTCAAACGAAAGACTGCCGGAACCGATGACAATCGAGGCCCGAAACTCAAGCACCGGTACACCCGAGTCGCGCAAGATCTGTCCGACCTCCTGCCGGCTGCGTAGATGTGGTGACAGCACCTCTTCGTTGTTGCCCAGCCCGCCCAAATAGATGATCCGTGCTACACCCGCGGCCTTGGACGCCTCGCCGAAGTTTCGCGCTCCTTCCCGATCCGCTTCCTCAAAAGAGCCGCTCGCCCCCATCGAGTGGACCAGGTAGTACGCTACGTCGATCCCGCATAGCGCAGCATCCAGACTCTGGCGGTCGAGCACATCACCGGCCACCACCTCTGTAGTTGGACTTACCCTTTGCTTGAGAACTTCGGGCCGGCGGGCCAGGCAACGCACACGATGACCCTGCTGTTCCAACATGGTTAGCAATCGCCCGCCTACATAACCGCTCGCACCTGTCAGTAGAATGGACATCATGTTACTGGCCCTCTCACTGTCAAACGGGGCTTTAGACGCCAGACCTACCCATTTCCATCATCCTGACGCCGAAAAGGGCGGCAGGCTCTTAGGACAACAGGCGGTGGTCCGACGCACTGGTTAACACATTCTCTCATAGGCTCAAACAAATCGAATGTAAACAAAGGGTTCCAACGAAAGCAAGACGCCATGCAGCCGCGTCAAATTAAGGGTCTTGAGATAAGGGAAAGCCACTTGCCACATAATATGTATTATCAGACGCGACCTGTGTAGGGGTTTTTTGGCTGGATTCTGCCTGGGGTTCCTGTCTCGCGGCACTAATCGGTTTCCCTCTCGGCCTTGTATCGGGTCACAAACTCCCAAGTCGGCGAGGAAATTGTTGTACTCTCGCGTCCGGCAAAGTATATTGACGCCGCAACTATTACGGCTGAATTCTCACGAGGCTACTTTCTTACAAAGCTCGCTAAATCCAGCCGCGGGGTTCGCTTCCGCAGTCTCACTACGACGGTACTCGTTCCCAATGATTAATGCTTCATTAATCGCTAGCTTAAGCGCGCCGCCTTCGCCTTCAGGCGCCGAATTGGCATCGCTGCCCGGCGAGGTCGATTGGCTGGAGGTGCGTGCTGATCTCGTGGGCGAGATTCCGGCCGAATGGTTGCGAAGTCATTTTAAAGGCCGATTGTTGTACTCGCTCCGAAGCGTGGCCGAGGGTGGTAACTCGGACGAATCTGTCCCCGAGAGACGCGAACGGCTGGAGGTGGCGGCACGTGGCTACGACCGAGTGGAGCTCGAAGCTGAACGCGATCTCACGAGCGGTCTGCTGGACAAACTACCGGGCGAAAAGCGATGCGTGGCCTGGCATGGTCGCGGTGGTTCGTTATCCGAACTCGAAACAAGGTTTCGAAGGCTGGCATCATTCCCGGCCGCGATCTATAAGCTCCAGGTAAAGACTGACAAGGTCGCAGATGAGATTGCCCCATTGTTGCTCTTGAAAGGGCTTGGGCGTGATGACACGATTGCCTTCGCGGATGGACCCCTCGGATATTGGAACCGGCTCGCAGCGCTCCAGCTCGGGTCACCCGCCATTTACGGTTTGGTCAGCCGCGGGTTGGAGTCTGCAGCCGAACCGACGATTGAAAGGCTAATCGACGACTATGGCCTTCCTCAGTTGCAATCAATCAGTAAACTCTTCGCGATCATCGGCGACCCCATTTTTCATTCTCTCTCTCCGAGACTGCACAACGCTTCTTATCGGGCGATGAATTATCCCGGGCTCTTTGTACCCCTTCACGTGACGGATTTTGAAGAATTTTGGCGAGAGATCGTTTGCACAAAAGTGCTCGACTCACTTGGCCTGCCATTGCAGGGTATGACGGTAGCCTCACCGCACAAAGAAGCGGCCTTGCGCGCTGCCAAACTATTAAGCCCGATGACTCAGCAGGCGGAATCAGCCAACATCCTCGTCAGGAATAATGGTTGGTGGCAGGCTGACACTACTGACCCTCAGGTGGTCTATATGGCGAGCGAGGAACGCAGCATTCAGCTGAAGGACAAGCGGGCGGCCGTTATCGGCTGCGGAGGCGCAGGCAGAGCGATCGCGGCAGCTCTGGTCCATTCAGGAGCTGGCGTGACTTTGGTGAATCGCGGAGCCGAACGCGGTCAACACGCAGCCGACCTGCTCGGGCTGCCTTATCTTCCTTTACTCGAATTTAGTGCAGACGGCTATGACATTCTGGTTAACGCGACGCCGGTGGGTCGGGATACGGATGAAGCCCCTTTCAACGTAGATCATCTCGGCGACGATGTTTTGGTGATCGATTTGGTCTACGGTTCACGTCCGACGCCTTTGGTTGAAGGCACCCGCGCGCGTGCACAGTCGGTCATCGACGGCCGCGATGTTCTGGTCACGCAGGTGTTGCAGCAGTTTCGACTAATGACTGGTCAGGAGATGCCTTCGATGCTGGCCCTCGAGACCCTGGGCCGGCAGGCGACCCAAAATTTACACGCCAACCAGCAAGCGCCGAAAGTAATTAATCAATAAAGGGATAAGGGTCACGCGTTAAATATTATGGTAACTGCATACCGCAAAAACGACGCCTACTCCGAGCTTGATCTCGACGAAACGCAGCAGGAGCTGGTCCAACGCGTCAGCCTGCTGGCGCGGGAAAAATTTGCGCCGCGCGCGGCCGATTATGATCGGAATGCGGCCTTCCCTGCTGAGGATTTTGATGACCTCTTCCGCGCCGGCTTGCTCGCCCCGACGATTTCGAAGGAACACGGCGGCCTCGGCCTTGGTCCATATGCGGGCGACGTCTTTACCTTGTGGATGATGACCAAAGAAATCGCCAAGGCAGATCTTTCGATGGCCCGTTGCTGGGAAGGTCATGCCAATTCGCTCGTCTTGCTGGAAGGGATGGCGAATGAGGAACAGCGGGCGCGCTGGTTTAAAGGGGTGGTTGAGCGCGGTGAAAAATGGGTGGCCTGGAGCGGCGAACCGCAAGCTCCCAAGCCGGGTGAAACGTCGCGCTTCGGCACGCGCGTGGAAAAGGTCGAAGGCGGCTATGTAGTCGATGGGAACAAAGTGTTTTCAACCAGTGCCGGCGGAGCCCAGTGGGCCATACTGCTGGTTAACACGGCTGGCCCCGGCGGGGTGCGTCACGCGAGTTCGAGTTCGTTGGACACGCAACTGATGATGGCTTGCAATCTCTCTGACCCGAGCGTGGAGGTTGATAGTTCATGGTGGGATCCGATTGGAATGCGGGCCACGGTCAGTTACCTGGTCCACTTTCGCCGTACGTTTATTCCCGACGCTGATCTGATCGGCTACCCCGGCCAGTACATAAAAGAAGGATGGCAAACCTGCTTCATTCCGCACTATGCGGCAACTTTTCTCGGCGCCGCCGAAGCAGCTTATGACTACGCCTTCGCATACATCACGTCGCAGAACAAAGTCGACGATCCTTACGTGCAGCATCACCTGGCCCAGATGTCGGTCAACGTGGAAACCGCCCATCTGTGGTTAAGACACGTCGCGCGACTGTGGGAGACCGGCAAGTATCAGGAAGCTCAAATCGCGGGCAGTCGAGCGCGCCACGTGGTGGAGCATCTCGCGGAGGAATCAGTAAAGCATTGCATCCGGGCGTGCGGCGCGCGCTGCCTAAATCGACCGAGTGTGCTGGAACGGATTTATCGGGATCTCTCTTTTTATGTACGTCACGACAATGACGATCACATCCTCGCAATGATTGGTAAATCGCTGCTGGGGCTGACGCACGATCCGTCGTTCTATAAACCGTAGTTGACAATCGAACGTTGTAGAAATTCAAACAGCAAAATTTACGGGAGCTGACGATGAAACGAATTCATACTTCAGTGAGTTTTGGAGCAGTTCTGGTTTGCATGGTATTCGCACCGCTGTTTCTTTCCTGCGCCGAGCGGCCTGAGAAGCGAACCGTTTCGGTCTTATACGCAGGGTCTCTCGCGACAGTCATGGAAAATGGGTTGGGCCCCGCCTTTTCGAAAGCAACAGGCAATGAGTTTCGGGGCGAGGCGCAAGGCTCTTTGGGCGCGGCTCGCATGATTCACGATAAGCTGAGGAGCCCGGACGTGTTCATCAGCGCAGATCCATCGGTCAACGAGAATGTCTTGATGGGTAGCAACAACGGGAATATTGTGACCTGGTTCGTGACCCTCGCATCGTCGCAACTCGTGCTCGCCTACAATCCGCAAAGTAAGTTTGCGGCAAAATTCCAAGCCGCATCAGCCGGCACGATTCCGTGGTATGAGGTTCTCAAGACCCCCGGTCTACGCTTTGGACGAGGGGACCCCAGGACCGATCCGAAGGGATACCGAACTCTCTTTCTTTTTGACCTGGCCGGAAAGCACTACCATCTGCCCGAGCTTCCTGGGTTACTCGGTGATCCCATTAATCCCGATCAGGTATTCCCGGAAATTGTGCTGCTGGCGCGCGTTCAGTCGGGCCAATTTGATGCCGGTATTTTCTACAAGCATGAGGTGGTTGCCCACAAGCTTCCGTTCATAAGCTTTCCACCCGAAATCAGCTTAGGTGATCCGAAGCACGCTGCTTTTTATGCGCAAGCCACGTATACGACTCCTACCGGCGAGCATGTAACCGGCGCGCCGATTCTCTTCACAATAACAATTCCTTCAACGGTGCGTAATAAAACTGCGGCTGAGGCATTCGTGCGATTCATGCTCTCTTCAAACAAGCTGTTGGAGGAGTTCGGCCTGGGAGCTGTGGACCATCGAGTGGGTGGAGATATGACCCAGGTACCGACAGAGCTACGTAGTTTTAGCTCGGGAGCATACGAGCCATGAAGCGATCGCTAAAGCCTACGTTCATCGTCTTCGGCATACTTGGAGGGTTGCTCCTCCTTAACCTTGTGCTGCCAATCGCGAACTTGCTGATTCACGCCGACTGGTCGAGCTGGGCGGCGTCCCTGCGAGAGCCTGGCGCAGGTAAGGCGTTGCGTATCTCGGCCCTGACGTCCGCGATCTCAGTGGTGATAATGACTGTGTTGGGCGTTCCGCTTGGATACTTACTCGCGCGCGGTCGGCTTCCCTTCCAACGGTTCTGGGTAGGTCTCGTTTTTCTGCCGATGGTTGTTCCTGGGCTTGCTGGAGGAATCCTGTTGTTGCTGACGTTTGGGCCGAACGGAATGATTGGCCGTCCACTCGATTCGTGGAACATTGCCCTCCACAACAATTTAGCAGGCATCGTCCTGGCGCAACTTTTGGTCGCCGCACCTTTCGTTATCGTTTCAGCCTATGCAGGATTCGCTGCCGTCGACTCCAAACTGGAGATGGCCGCAGCCACACTGGGCGACTCTCAGTGGGATATTTTTCGTCGGATATCACTGCCCCTTGCATGGCCCGGCATCGCGGCGGGCATTACGCTCGCCTGGATTCGTGCGCTCGGCGAATTCGGCGCCACAATGATCGTGGCTTATAACCCGCACACTCTGCCGGTCTACATGTGGGTAAAGTTTGAATCAAATGGACTGGCCGGCGCGTTGCCCGTGGCCTTGCTGCTGGTCCTTTTGGCGGCTATGGCGGTAGCAGTTTCGATGTTCCTCAGTCGCCTGACCGGTCATGCGGACGTTTTAGGTGCCCCGAAATATTTACCTGGAAAGCTAACATGAGCTCAGCCAATTTGGCGGTTCG
>JANLZV010000229.1:0-3534 GCA_031366425.1 Pyrinomonadaceae bacterium
TGAACCAGCGCGCGGGAAGTCCTGATCAACTTATTAATCGTTTCGATCATGTGGACCGGAATGCGAATCGTGCGCGCTTGGTCCGCGATGGCGCGAGTAATCGCCTGCCGAATCCACCAGGTCGCGTAGGTGGAAAACTTATACCCGCGTCGCCACTCAAACTTATCCACTGCTTTCATCAAACCGATGTTGCCTTCCTGGATCAAATCCAGAAACGCGAGGCCGCGGTTGGTGTACTTCTTCGCAATGGAGACCACCAGCCGAAGGTTGGCTTCCACTAATTCGCGCTTCGCCAGCCCGGTCTGCTGTTCGCCGACCGTGATGGCCTGAAGCGATCGCCTGATTTCAACCGGACTGATATTTTGCTCGGCTTCGATTTGATGCAGACGTTTGCGCGCGACCGAAATACGACGCTTAAACTCTTTCTGGTCTTCGGCGCGCAGTCGTTTCCGAGCGAGCTTTTCGGTAGCGCTTTCGATTTCGCGTTCAGCCTCACGCACTTCCTTTTGCGCTGCGCGAATGGAACCAATTAGACGCTGGCGAGCGCGTTCAGTAATGTTAAGTCGACTAATCTCCTGCGACATTTCGATCCGTAGTCGTGCCACTTTTCGACGCAGTCGGATTAGCTTTTTGCTCTTTTTGCCACGCGTCGCCTTCTGTTCGTCGTTTAGTTTTTCCCAATCCGTCAGCCCATGCTTGAAGATCTTACTGATGTTCTGGATCCCTTCGATGGTCCAGGCGCGATACTCTTCGGCCTTGTCCCGATCTTCGTCTCCGGTCAGCTCAGCTTGTTCAGAAAAGATCACGATCTCACGAATGTTGGCGGTGCCCTTGTCGAGTTCATCGCCGACTCTTAATAGTTCCCGGACCGCGATCGGCGAACGGCCAATCGACTTCCTCGTCTTCATTTGGCCGCGTTCGATTCGCTTCGCAATTACAACTTCGCCTTCGCGCGTCAACAGTGGTACGACGCCCATTTCGCGGAGATAGAGCCGAACTGGATCATTCGTTTTCTCGAGCGTGCCCGCGGAAAGATCCAATTCGACGTCTTCATCGCTCGCGTCTTCCGGATCGCTGATCGCCGTGGCGGCTTGCTCGATCAGGCGTTCATCGGAATCGGCGATGGGTATGTTCGAACCTTCGAGTTTTTGCAGGACGTCTTCTATGTCATCGGGTGAGACGACATTATCGGGCAACTCGCGATTGAGATCGTCGAAGGTGAGATACTTCTTGTCGCCGCCCAATTCGAGCAGACGCTCCATCACGTCGTCGCGATCTTTTTCTTCGGTGTTCAACTCTACTGCTCCAGGTAAATCTTAAATCCGAAACGGAAAAATAATTGCCGGCTAGCTGCCGGTTTGCAGCGGCTCAGGTTTGGGCATCAGGGCCCGCCGGCGTTTGGCGAGCTCGGTCTGTTCGGCGGATAGCTTCGCTAGTTTTTCCTGATCGCCTTCGCGCTCAGCTTTCAAACTCTGATCGCGCAATTCATCGATGCGAATCTGAATTTTCATCAACCGAAAGGCGTAGACGCATTCTTCGGGGGTGTAGTGTTCGTTCGAGGCGTGCAGCGACTCGTTCATCATGAGCATCGGCAGCAACGCCGAAACCTGTTCGTCACCATCGGTCTTTTCAGTAAGACTATCGAAGGTAATCTCGCGGTGCTCGGTTTCAAGCGCAAGTAAAGCTTTAAAAATTCCCGCCGTCGCGAGGTCTTCATAATCTTCGGGTTGCAACATCTGCAAGACGCCCGCGCGTAACGATTCGTCGGCAAAAACGATCGCCAGCAAACGCTCCTCGGCTACTGACGGCTTCGAGTGCGTTGGCCTGGCAGTTATCGGTCGCGCGCGCGCGCCGTCGCCGCCGCGAATCGACTGCCACAGTTCGCGGCGCAAGTTGGCGTCACTAATTCTGAGCGAGTCCATGGCAATGTCAAAATATTCGCGCTTCTGAATCCGGCTGCGAACGGCGCGAACATATGGAAGCACTTCGTCGATTGCTGCTTCCTTGTCGGCCGGGTTGCTGAGCTTGCGCTCCGCCACCGCCTGATCGATCACGAATTGTATGTGGGGTTGGGCTTCACCGCGTCGTCGATGATACTCGCTGGCGCCGGCTTGCTTGAGAAAATCGTCAGGGTCGGCGCCGTCGGGAAGCACCAGAATTTTAACTTCGAGATCCTCTGCCAGCAGTATTTCGATCGCTTTCTTGGCTGCCTGCACACCCGCTTTGTCGCCATCATAATTGACTACAACTTTGCGGGCAAAGCGACCGAGCAGTTTCACTTGATCGGGCGTCAGCGCCGTCCCCAAACTCGCCGCGAGGTTACGAATGCCAAACTGGTAAGGAACAATCAGATCGAGAAACCCTTCGACGAGGATCACGAATCCGTTGCGGCGGATCTCCTCGCGGGTCAAATTCAATCCAAATAGATTTCGGCCTTTGACGTAGGCGGCAGTTTCCGGAGAGTTGATGTATTTAGCATCTTCATCGCGCAGCGTGCGTCCGCCGAAAGCGATCGGTTTTCCCTGAATGTCCATGACGGGAAAAATCAGGCGGCCGCGAAAGCGATCATAAGATCCCGAACCACTTTCCTTCTTAACCACCAACCCGCTGCGTTCGATCTGATCCTGGCCGGCGCCCTTCTGCCTCAAGTGACTCGAAAGCGCTTCCCAACTATCGAGCGCGTAGCCGAGACGAAATGTCTTAGTCGTCTCTTCGGTAATTTCGCGCCGTATCAGGTAGTCGCGCGCAATGCGCGCTTCGGCGCTCGATTCAAGCTGCTGCTCCCAGAATTCAAGCGCCCACTTATTCAGCTCGATCACTTCATCTGATTCAAGCCGGCGTGCTTGAAAACGACTGTCGTCAACCATCACCGGTAGCGGCACGCCCGACTTTTCGGCTACCAACTTGATTGCTTCGGGAAATGAGACGCGCTCCATCTCCATTACGAAGTTGAAAACTGTCCCGCCCTTGTGACACCCGAAGCAATAAAAAATTTCCTTGGCGGGACTGACCGAAAACGAAGGCGTCTTTTCTTTGTGAAAAGGGCAGCAGGCCATCCAGTTTGAGCCCTTCTTTTTGAGCTGGACGTAATCCTGGACCACCCGCACGATGTCCGCCTGGCGTTTGAGATCGTCGATGAATGTTTGGGGGTAGCGCATTACCTGAATATCCGGACTCTCGTACGTTCTACTATCGTGGTGGTGAGAGATTCTGGTCGAGCTTAATCTTCATGCGGCTGAAACTGTGCGCGACAATTCCGCTGCGTAGGCCACCGCAGCGCGAACGTCTTCCTCAGTCAGGGGCGGGTAATATACGGGTCGTACCACGAATCGACCAGCATGGCCTTGAGCGGGCCATCGCGGTCGCCCTTGGGCGGGGGGATCTTGGTGACCACCGCCTCGAGGATTTGCTCGATCCCGATCCCGGACTTGGCTGATGCCAGCACCACTTCGGAGGCATCGAGGCCGATCACGTCCTCGATTTCCGCGCGGACCTTTTCGGGCTCGGCGGCGGGCAGGTCGATCTTGTTGATCA
>JANLZV010000266.1:0-2058 GCA_031366425.1 Pyrinomonadaceae bacterium
GGAAGACTTTCAAGCGCCTGCAGCACCTCTATTTCCGAGAGTCCCTGTGGAGTTGGCGGGGTGAAGGCCACTGTTTCCGCTATGCGCTCATCGGTATCCGAAAGGAGTCTGAGTTTGGCTACGCTACGAAGACGTTTGCTGTTCATGTGGTACATGATTGTTACCAGCCACGCGCGGCAGTTCGTTCCTTGTTCGAAACGATGGAAGGACTGCAAAGCCTGGGTGAACGTTTCCTGGATCAGGTCTTCCGCGGTGGTCCGGTCACCAACAAGCCAGGCCGCCACACGAAAGAGCTCCTTCATGTGCGGCAAAGCTTCCTCCTCGAACGCCGCCCACCTTGCGGCTCCGTGTTCCTTCAGATTCCGTCCGAACATCGCGAGTACGTGTCCCAGCCGTTCCTATCTTGCCCCTTGCTCTGCCAAACAAATGATACCCGAAGGGTGGCTGTTTATTCCCGCAGGACAGGTTTTGCTATCTCGGCGGGAATAAAAACTGGGTCAGTCAGTATCATATTGCAGGGGCAGACTACACGCGCCGTTTGGAGCCGGCGGCGATCCTTGACGCTCTACGGGGATTAAGCGAGATACCGGAATGAATGACGCTCACCCTGGTATTAAAGTCACGGATCAGATAGTAAGATTAGCTCGCTGTTTGACCGAGGCAGATGGCGCCAATTAGTCGTTATCTGCACGCTAGGACGGCGGTCGATTGAAACGCCCAATACTAGAAGGAGAAAGACACTATGTCATTTAGAAATCTGGCGGCGCTGGTCCTCCTCGTCGCGACCATTACTCAGCCCGGCGTCTCGCGTGTGTTTCAGGGCAACCACAATGATGAGTCAAAGCGGGCGACGCCCATAGGCGTGGGAGATAAAGCTCCGGATTTCACGCTGGAAGACCTACAAGGTAACCAGGTTTCGCTATCTTCAAGGCGCGGGAAGATGCCGACTGTCCTGGTCTTCTTCCGGGGATACTGGTGACCATACTGCGCTCGGCAGTTGGCCGAGTTGCGTTCGCTCTTGAAGCCTAACGAGCAGGTGCGTCTGCTCGCGGTTAGTGTTGACGATCATGAAAAGTCAAAGCAGTTAGTTGAGAAGATCGCGGCGGATGGAAAAGGTCCGGTCACTTACCCGCTGTTGAGCGATCCGAACCACAAGGTCATCGATGCTTACGGCCTTTACGATTCGGCTTACGAGGGCAAGAGGTTCGACGGCATACCGCATCCGGCGGTTTACGTGATCGATAAGAACGGTCGGGTTGCGTGGGCCAAGATCGAGTCCGACTATAAGCTGCGACCGTCCAATGAAGACATTCGAGCAGGGCTCGCATCGTTAAAGTAAGATAAGGAAAACTTGATCGTGAAAAATCGAATTCTGTTTCTTCTCATTGGTGTGGCGACCCTGATGAGCTTTTCGACTGTGCCGGAGAGTCTCACCGTCGTCCGCGCGCAAACTACGCCGCCAAAGATTGCCACGCGATTATCGCTCACCAGTTCCAAAGTCCAACGTGGGCGCACGGTGCGCGGGACTTTCGTGTTGGACATACCGTCCGGCTATCACGTCAACGCGCATAATCCGATCAGCCGATTCGCACTGGCGACTAAGATCGAGGTCGAAGGACCTCATGGGATCAAGGTTGGCCCAGTGGTTTACCCAAGAGCAATTGTGCGCCGCTTCAGTTTTTCCGGGGAGCGTTTGGGTGTTTACGATCGACGCGCCGTGATCAGCTTCACGATTATCGTCCCGCTAACTCAGGCCACCGGAAAGGGAGAGATAAGAGCCCGGCTGAGTTATCAGAGTTGCAGCAATGAAGTGTGCTTTCCACCGGAAACGCGCGAGGTTGTAGTTGCGCTTACGGTTATTTGAAGCATTGCCGGCTACTTGCTTCGTTGAAATGATCAAGTCCCGAAGCACCCATCATTTTTAGCTCGGCTTTTAAAGGGCCAACCACCGCGCCGACAAATAGCAGACTGTGTTTATGAGGATTTCCGAAAGGAGCTCTGCCAATGCCGTATGATGTTTCGACCAAAGAGAATTCTTCTACAACGGCTGCTTGCGCG
>JANLZV010000361.1:0-39706 GCA_031366425.1 Pyrinomonadaceae bacterium
TAACGCCGTTGCGCGCATCCAGGTCAGGGACCACCGTGCGAACGGTCCTCCCTAGATTTTCCCGCAACGACTCGTAACCAAAAAAGAAAAATAATCTATTAGGCCGGATGGGGCCGCCAAAAGATCCGCCAAACTGGTTTCGCTTAAACTCGGGTTTCTTCGCCGCATCAAAAAAATTGCGGGCGTCAAAATTGTCGTTGCGATGGAATTCGTAAGCCGAGCCATGCCAGGTGTTAGTGCCAGACTTCGAAACCGCGTTAATTTGTCCGCCTGAGTTTCTGCCAAACTCGGCGCCGTAGGAATTCGCTTCCACGCGAAACTCACGAATGGTTTCCACGCCCAGCACGGTGCCCGCGGCGCTGCCCGCTGGTCCATTCGTGAAATCATTTTGCGGCGTGCCATCGAGCAGGTAGACATTCGATCGCGGGTCCTGCCCGTTGATGCTCATGCCGAGGCCATGGGCCACGACCGAGCCGCCATCTCGATGCGCGTAGCCGATTACGCCCGGTTGCAACAGGGCGAGGTCGGTATAGTTTCGCCCGTTCAAAGGCAGGCCACGAATCGTTTGTTCACTGACGAGGTAACTAAGCTCAGCTGTCTGGGTGTTGACTAAGGCCTCGCCGCTGTTGACCGTCACGTCCGCCGTCAGGCTCGAAACTTTCATAACGAGGGAGACGGAGGTGGTGTCATTGACCGTCAGATTGACATTCGGAAACGAGAGCGGCTCAAAGCCGGTTAGCTCGGCGTGCAATTCGTAGAGACCTACGGGCATCGCGGGAAAAACGAACCTTCCTTCGCCTTCACTCGTAGTAGTCCGCGTGAGACCAGTGTCCAGATGATTAGCGGTCACCCTGACCCCGGCGAGTGCAGCGCCATTCGTATCTTTGATCTCGCCGGTGATCGTGCTGCTGGTTTGCGCGACAGCACTAATTGCGAAAACAAAAAACAGGATCACTGTCCAGAAACATCGTCGGGCGAGCACTGGAAACGAAAGTCGCGAAACATCCATCATAGGTTTTGCTCCGAACAGCACATTGAGATTGTCGGTAGTGAATACGGCGTGTTACGGCAATCAGTTTCACACATTGCCGACTAAGACGCATCCCTTAGACGACTCGGTTGCCGCCTTTCTTCGATAATCACAAAAGCGGTCAAACTTTTCTTACATTGCTCGACTGATTCTGGTAATAATGAACGCAGCCAAGTTTCAACCCCCGATTGTTTGCAACTACTTCCGAAATTTCGTAAGAGGACCACATTCGATGTCTACGTTTGCTAAAGCTTTCTTACTCGCTTTCCTGATTTGCGTTTCGTCATCTGCCGGCGCACAAACGCATCGAGCTTCAATGCGCGGAACAATCACCGATCCTAATCACGCAGTAATCCCCGGCGCCACCATCAAGGCAATTAACGAGGCGACGAACGAAACTAGAAACACCGTCAGCGACGAGAATGGCTCGTATACCATCTCCTCGCTCGCGGCCGGGTCTTACCGGCTTGAGATTAATGCGCCGGGATTCGCGCGACGCGTGATTACCAACATTTCGGTTGCCGTTAATCAAGAACTCCGATTGGACGGGAAGTTAGAGGTCGGCGCAATTAGCGATTCTCCAGGCGATCTTTACCTCCCAGAGCCCCTGCTAAAACAAGACTCCGCTTCCATTTCAACTTTGATCGATGAGCGGCAGGTGGCCGGCCTTCCGCTTGATGGGCGAAATTTTTATGAGTTGACGTTGCTGGTTCCAGGTGCCGTCTCCGCCGCGCCAGGCTCCGCCGGTTCGGTCCGCGGTGATTTTGCTTTCAGCGTCAACGGCGCGCGCGAAGACGGCAACAACTTTTTGCTCGACGGCGTTTACAACGTCGATCCAAAGCTGAACACCTTTGGCGTGCGCCCGTCCATCGACGCGATCAAGGAATTTGAAATCGCCACCAGCACCTACGACGCAGCGTTTGGCCGCAACCCCGGCGCGCAAGTCAACGTCATTCTCAAGTCGGGCAGTAATTATTTTCATGGTTCTCTCTTCGAGTTTCATCGCAACGGAGCGCTCGACGCCCGCAACTTTTTTGCCCCAGCAGGAGAAGCCAAGCCAAAGTATATTCGCAACCAGTTTGGCGGGTCGATTGGTGGTCCGATCAAACGTGACCGCACTTTTTTCTTCGGCGACTATGAAGGCACGCGTTCGCGTGAAGGGATCACGCGCATCACGAATGTGCCGACACTGCTGGAACGTAGCGGAGATTTTTCGCAGTCAAGAGATATTTTTGGCAACCAGGTCTTCGTGAGTAACCCGTTTCTGCCGCGCGATCCAGTGACATTTCAACTGCCGCCATGCAATGCCATCAACCAAACGGGATGCTTCCCCGGCAACCGCGTTCCGCTCGCCTTTCAGAATTCTATCGGCCGCGCGCTTGCCACTCTGTACCCGGCGCCCAATCGAAACGTGCCTTTTCAAAACTTTGTTTCGTCACCGACGCAAGTGGATCGCAACGACAGTTTTGACGCGCGCCTCGATCATCGTTTTACTGACCGCACGGAGCTTGCGGTTCGTTATAGTTTTGGCAGCCGGAAGCTCTTCGAGCCGTTCACCGGTTCCTCGTTTGCGCTCGTGCCCGGCTTTGGCGACACCGTTAATCGAAAAAGCCAGAACGTGATGGCTGCGTTAACGTCAGTGCTGACGCCTAATTTCGTGAATGAAGCACGGGTAGCGCTCAGCCGCGTCGCCGGCGCGGTCACACAGCAAGCCAGCCAACGCAATCAGGATCTGGGACTCCCGGTAATTTCCAACAATGCGCGTGACGTAGGTTTGAGCTTCATCACCGTGACCGGATTCTCGCCGTTGGGAGATGAAGGCAACAATCCGCAGAACAGTGTCACGAACGTCTATCAGTTGCTCGACACGGCCAGCTACGTGCGCGGCAATCATCTGGCGAAGTTTGGCCTCGATTTTAGGTTGGCCCAGCAGAATGCGTTTCGCGATGTCGAATCGCGCGGCCGTCTGCAGTTTTCCCCATTCGCGCAAATTTCCGGCAACGCGCTTGCTGATCTCCTGCTGGGATTTCCTTTGCTGACGAGCGTCGCTCGCGTTGATAACCCGCAGCACCTTAGAACCAGAAGCTACAACTTTTTCGCCAACGATAGTTTCCGCGCCACGCCGCGACTTACTCTGACCGCCGGCTTGCGTTACGAATACAACTCGCCCCCAGTCGATACGGCTGACCGCGCAAATGTTTACGACGTGAACACCGGAACCCTTGTGCGGGTTGGTACCAACGGCGTTCCGCGAGGAGGTTTTCATCCGGATCGGAACAACTTTGCGCCCCGGGTTGGGTTTGCCTGGACGGTCGGCGAGGATGCGCACACGGTGCTGCGGGCGGGCTATGGCGTCTATTACGATCAGTCGGCCCTCGCTCCCGGCGAGGCGCTCTATTTCAACTCGCCTTATTTCGACAACAACATTTTCTTTTCGCTCCCGGGTTTGCCGCTGACGCTGAATGCTCCCTTCCCGTCGCCCTTCCCGTTCCCGTTGCCGGATTCCGCTCTCGCGATCCAACGCGATCTGCGCACCGCTTACATGCAACACTGGAACTTCAATCTGCAGCGCGAGTTTTTCCGCAGCAGTGTGCTGGAGATTGGCTACGTCGGCTCCAAAGGGACGAAGCTCTTGACGGCCCGCGACATCAATCAACCCCAGCCGTCAGTGCTGCCGCCCGGCCTCCCAGTTGTGCCGCGTCCAAATCCACGATTCGATGATATCGACTTGCTTGAGTCGCGCGCCAATTCGAATTACCACAGCCTGCAGGCGCGTTTCCAACAACGACTCGCGAAAGGCCTGGCCACGCTCGTCTCCTACACCTGGTCCAAGTCCATCGACGACGCTTCGAATTTTTTTAGCAGTGCGGGCGATCCAAACTTCCCGCAGAATAGTCGTAACGTTCGCGCCGAACGCGGTCGTTCAAACTTCGACGTCAGACATCGCCTATCGGCAAGTTACTCTTATGATCTCCCGTTTGGCCGGGGAAAGAATTACCTGGCGGACTCCGGATGGGTGACGAAGATGCTGAGTGGGTGGCAATCGTTTGGAATCGTAACGCTGCAAAGCGGCCGGCCATTTACAGTCGCGCTGCTTTCCGAGATCGACAATAGCGGCACGGGTCGTTCAATTTTAGGTTTCGGCGCCAACGACCGCCCCAATGTCGTTGGTGATCCGCGCCTCGCCCAGAGGTCAGCGGGCCAATGGTTCAATCAAAGCGCGTTTGCCTTTCCGGCGCCCGGCACGTTTGGCAATGCCGGACGAAATATTCTCGATGGACCCGGATATGCAAACGTAAACGCCTCACTTGTGAAGAACACAGCTTTGTCAGAGCAATTTAATTTGCAGTTTCGCGCGGAAGTATTCAATCTTCTTAACCATCCAAACTTCAACCTGCCTGATAACTTCCTGGGCTCGCCGACGTTTGGCCGGATCACTTCTGCGCGCGACCCGCGTCACCTTCAATTCGGTGTCAAACTTTTGTTTTAGCTATTGGGCAAACCCGGTCTCAACCAAAGGACTACTCCCATGATCTCGCAACGCTGGTTCACCATCCTGCTATCCCTGACATTACTTTCGACCACCGCCGCGGCGCAGGATTGGCCGCAATGGCGCGGGCCGAATCGCGACGCCCTGGTTACCGATGCGGTCATACCCGCAACCTGGCCCAAGACTCTGAAGGAGGAGTGGAAAGTAACGGTGGGACTGGGCCACGCTTCACCCGTAGTGGCGAATGGAAAGATCTACGTTTTCGCGCGCCAGGGCGAAGACGAGGTGTTGATGAGTCTTGATGCGGCGACCGGCAAGGAGCTCTGGCGATCGAGTCAACCCATCGCTTACGAAATGCATGAGGCCGCTACTGGTCACGGCAAGGGTCCGAAGTCCACTCCAATAGTCTATAAAGGCAGTGTCTACACCCTGGGGATTTCCGGCGTCCTTTCCGCTCACGATGCTCGCACCGGAAAGCTCAAATGGCGACAGGAGTTTTCCAAACAGTTTCCCAAAACGTCTCCGCTCTTCGGCGCCGCAATGTCGCCAATCATCGATAGCGGACTGCTGATCGCGCATGTCGGAGGTCACGACAAAGGCGCCCTGACCGCGTTTGATCCGACGACGGGCGCGGTGAAGTGGTCTAACGCTCTCGATGGACCAGGTTACTCCTCACCAATTGTGGTAACCCTCGCGGGCATCCGGCAAATTGTCACCTCGACCCAGGTAAATGTGATCGGGGTTGAAGTAGCAACTGGAAAGCTGCTCTGGAAGATGCCGGCGAAAAGCCAATACGACGAAAACTCCGTCACCGCTATTGCCTTTCATGACATGGTGATCTTCGCTCGCGAGGGCCAGGGAGTGACAGCGGTTCGGCTGGAGAAGCAGGAGTCTGGCTTCGTGCCAAAGGAGGTTTGGAACAACAAAGAAACGCCCATGTACCTTAACTCGCCGGTGCTGATCGGGAATTCATTAGTCGGACTTTCGCCGACGAAAAAGGGACAGTTCTTTGCGCTAAACGCCGCTACCGGCAAAACGCTTTGGCAAGGACCCGGGCGGATGGGTGAGTATGCGGGAATTCTCAATCTCGGCGGAAAGTATCTTTTGCTGTTGCTTAACGACGCGAATCTGGTCGTGCTCCCGGCAAATGCCACCGAGTATTTACCCGCGGCCCAATATACGGTGGCGACCAGTCCTACCTGGGCTCATCCGGTCGTAATGGGACGACGAATTTTGGTGAAGGACCAAACGTCACTGAGCTCGCTGGCTTTTTAGGCGTCGGGTAGCACGCCTCGTTCTTCTAGCCCACCGCTCGGATCGCGTGCTCGTAAGCTGTTGAAAGTTCGGACTGATTGGTAATACAAATATCCAGATCGCGAAGCAGGCCGTCGCCGATTCCGTAGATCCAACCATGCACGGCCAACTCCTGCCCGCGGGCCCAGGCATTCTGCACGATCGTGGTGCGGCTCACATTTAGTACCTGCTCAATCACATTCAACTCACCCAGTCGATTGACTCGCTTCGTTTCATCATCGATTCCCGACAGGATCGCTTCGTGGTCGTGCATTACGTCCTGCACGTGTCGCAGCCAATTGTCAGTCAGTCCGAGCTTCATGTTCTGCATCGCCGCGAGCACGCCGCCGCAGCCATCGTGACCACACACGATCACATGGCTCACCTTCAGCAGGTCAACCGCAAACTGCAAAACCGTCAGGCAATTGAAATCCGTGTGGACCACTACATTGGCCACGTTGCGATGAACAAACAACTCGCCTGGAGCCAAACCCACAAGTTGCGTTGCCGGCACCCGGCTATCTGAGCAACCGATCCACAAATAGTTGGGGGTTTGTTGCTGCGCGAGTGTTTGAAAAAATTCCGGATCATTCTGCTTGATCTCTTCCGACCATCTTCGGTTGTTCTGCAGCAGTTGTTTTACGTCTTTCATAACCTCGCCGGCTCCCGGGAATCATTTTTCGACCGAACCTTATACGCGCCCATTGTAGTCAATCTGCGGAATTAAGGTGTGTTTCTAATGGGAACATCTCGCGTGGAACATCACTGCGCGGCGATATTGTAGGCGGCCATCTGGGTGGCGTTTCGCACCAGCAGTTTGCCTCCGGAAATCGCCGGGTAGTTCCAGGTCTTGCCATCGAGCGCGGCAAAGCGCGCCAGCTCAGAATACTGGTCGGGCGATGCTTTCACGAGCGCCAATTCACCGGAGTCGCTGGTCACTATCAAGTGACCGCTCGCGAGAATCACCTGGCCGTATCCGTAACGCCCGCCCTTCCATTTGCGGGTTCCGGTGTTCACGTCCAGGCATGTCAGAATTCCTTCGTCCAGCCCGTACACGTGCCCTTGATAAAGCACCGAGCTGTTGAACTTATTCTTCATATTGATATTTTCCCAAACGGCCTTTGCCGAAAAATTCTTGCCGCTCCCCGAGACCTCCACCAGCGCCGCGCCCTTACCGTAACCCGCGGAGATGAAGAAACGGTTGTTATCCACCTGGATCGGTTGGGAAACATTGATACCCATGTCGGTGTCCCACGTGTGACTCCAAAGCAACGAGCCATCCTCGGGGACGAGGCCCATTACGCGAGACGCGCTCACAATAATCACTTGCCGGCGGCCAGCCAGCGTTACCAGCATCGGCGAAACATACGCCGCGGTGTCGTTTTGGGATTTCCAGATTGGGGCGCCGGTCATTTTGTTGTAGGCAACTACCGAGCGATTTGCCGAACCGCCTGGCAGCACGATCACTTTATCGTCAACAATCAACGGCGAAGCAGCCATGGCCCACGAAAGATTCGTGGCGCCGTTGTCGCTCAGGATATTTTTTCCCCAAACCACGCCGCCCGTCTTCGCGTCGAGACAACGAAGTTCGCCGGTGGCGCCGAGCGCGTAAAGCCGACCGTCATCCCAAGTCGGCGTAGCGCGTGGGCCATCGCCGGTGGAGTCGGCGAATTCGGCGTTCCAACCCTGTTTCCAAAGTTCGCGCCCGTTGGTCACATCGTAAGCAACAACCAGTTCCTGGCTGCGTCTTTGTTCAATCGTGTAGGCGCGGCCGTCCGCGACTACGAAGGAAGCCCAACCGAGCCCCACGGGTTGTTTCCAAACTGGGGTTAAGCCTCCGGCGGGCCAGGCGGTCAGCACCGGCATTTCGTCATAACGGCCGTCGCGATTGGGTCCGCGGAAGTTGGTCCAGTAGTTGCGCGTGGCGTGCGCCGATGCAGTCTCAGTCGAAACGCCGGGAGCGTTCGCAGCCCCGGCGACGGGTGATGACTGCGCGGCCGCCGGGTTATTGGCTTGCGTCGGTTCGACTGGCGCAGCGGGAGCGCCGGTTAGGGCTTGCTGTCGCGCCCGGTCCTGTTCGAGAGCTGCGTAATGCGCTTCGTTGGTGCGCGACTTGATCAAGCCACGCGCAAACAATACGTAGCCGGCAACCAACACGGCGATCCCCACCGTTGCCAGAATCTTCGTTTTCTTCGCGGTATCGCGTTTCAGCCAAAGCAGGACCAGGCCGACCGGCGGCAACAGGATCGAAGCGGCGATCAGACCAGGCAACGTGCGATACCAGGGTGTCGATTCTTGCGATGCGAACATTTTGAAATCTCCTTCACACTCTACCACGCGGGCGGTTCATGCAATTCGAGGCAGCACCCGAACGCCGGCAAGGGCCAGTATGCGCCCTTCCTAACAGTCGGGCCACTGCCCCGTTAGCATTCACTGGTTTACGAAACGGTTGGCGTTATCGATATGCAACCGTTAGACGCGCCGAGCCTTCAGAACGTTCCATCCGCCATCGACTAATTCCCAATCGAGTAAAGGTTGTTGTCACCCCGAATGAATATGCGGCCGTCAGCAATCGCCGGAGAAGCGGAAACGCCTTCGCCTAATGAATTGGTCCGCAGCACCTCATGTTTCGGCCCCGCTTTTATTACGTAAGTATCGCCGTCCTCGCTGGTAAGGAGGATCTTGTCTTCGAAAGCTACGGGCGAAGCCTGGAACAGTACCGGCTTCGGCACCCTCGCTCCTTCGTACACCACCTTGCCGGTTTCGACATCGAGACAAGTCAACAGCCCGCGGTCAGTCATCAGGTAAACATAGTTGCCGTAGAGAATCGGCGACGGCACGTAGGCCGTGCCCTTGTTATACGACCAGACAAGTTGGGAAGTGCCGGTGATATCGCCATGTCCGCCGGCCCTGATCGCGAGAGCAATCTTGGCAGGAGAACCTGAGGTGAGCACTACCAAATCGTTTCGCACCACTGGAGTAGGTACGGCATTACTTTCTAAACCCTTGTGCCGCCAGAGTTCCTTTCCATTCAACGGATCGTAAGCAATGATCACTTCCGCCGCGCTGGCTACGAGTTCGGTGCCCTTCGAAGTCCGCACGAGCGCAGGCGTGCTCCAGGTGATGTCGACCTTGCGCCCTACGCGCCACTGCTCGCGGCCAGTGCGTTTATCAAACGCGGCGATAAAGGAATTTCCCCCGCTATCGTCACACTGCATGATCACCAGATTCTGGTAAAGAATCGGTGAGACGCCGTAGCCGACACTCGCGGTGCCGAGCTTTCCCAGGTTCTGCTTCCAAAGCAATTTGCCCTTGTAGTCGTAAGCGTAGAGCCCTTCCGAACCGAAAAAGGCGAACACGTATTTGCCGTCAGTTGCCGGTGTTGACGAAGCGAAGCTTGCCTTCTTATGACGGCTATCGTAGACCGGTCCTTCATACGCCGTTCGCTCCCAAAGAATCTTGCCGGTATCACGATCCAGGCAGATGACTTTGAACGTGTGCATCAAGTTTGCGCCCACCGCATCCGGATGCACGAAGTCGCTGCCGTCTGCCATTTTGTGCGTTACGCCGGCAGTTCGTCCGGCGATCACTGCGCCGTCGAGTGCGGTGGTCAGAAAAATCTTCTTGCCCCAAATGATCGGCGACGAATGTCCGCGACCTTCAATTGGCGTTTTCCATCTCACATTTTTGGTGCCGCTCCACTCGTCCGGTAGACCCTTCTCGACAGAGACACCTTGCCCATCCGGACCACGCCACTGCGGCCAGTTGCTACTCTTAGAAGCACTAGCAGTCAGGGTTGATAGAGTCACGATAAAACTGATGACTAGAGTGATGCTGAGCCGGCTAGAAAATTTCATGTTCGAGTTTCCCTTTTTCAAGAATTCAAATTAACAGTCAGCGTTAAACTCTACCGGGACCACTCTACCGGAACCGCTCTACCGGACCGCGGGCGCCCTCGCCCGCACTGTTCGAACCCCACAATGATCGAGCCGCCAGACTCAACCGTAGTCTAAACCGCTGCTCGAGCGGGCGAGGGCGCCCGCGGTTCTGGTTACGCGAGGTTCTACTTCGTGGCCTTCCCAGGCTTCGCGGCCTTTGCCGGTGATTCGCCGAAAGCAAAAAGGTGGTTAATCCCCCGGACGACAAACATCCCACTGGTCATCGCGGGCGTCGCCATCATTACTTCCCCGACTGGATTCGTGGCCAACAGTTCATACTTCTGCCCGGCCTTGACCACAAACACGTCGCCATCTTCGCTCGATAAGTAAATCTTGCCGTCCGAAGCAATCGGGGAAGCCGTAAACGCGCCGCCCTTTCCTCCCAACCGTTCCTGATAAACGCGCTCGCCCGTCTTTGCGTTGTACGCGGTGAAGACGCCCTGATTGGAACAGGTGTAGAGATAATCGCCGTAGACGATGGGTGTCGGCATGTACGGCCCACCGCGCTGTTTGCTCCAGGCGATGAACTCGTTTGAATCCTTACCGTCTTTCAGCGAGATGTCGCCGTGCGCCCCGGGCCTGATCGCATAGATTGGCTGGATGGGAGCATAGCCGCTGGTAACGAAAATCAGATCATGGGCCACGAACGGAGTGGGCGTGGTGATTTCAGAGTTTGGCGAAAGTCGCCACAATTCTTTTCCGGTAAGCGGTTCGTAACCGCGAATCGCCTTCGAACCATTGACGATGAGTTCGGCCCGCGTCTTTCCTTCGTAGACCGTCGGAGTTCCCCACGACGAAACTTCATCACGATCGGTTTTCCAAACCTGTTTGCCACTCTTGATGTCGTAGGCGGCGATGTACGAATTTTTCTGCACGTCAGCCTGGATGATCACGAGATTCTTGTAGATGATTGGCGAGCTGCCGTGTTCCCACTGGTAGTCAGGATCGTAAAACCAACCTGAGTCGAGCAAACCGAGATCTTGTTTCCAGAGCAGCTTGCCGTTGAGGGTGTAGCAGTAGAGACCTTCGGAACCAAAGAGCGCTACGAGATACTTGCCGTCGGTTACGGGGGTCGAGTCGGCGTGCGTCGATTTCGGATGACGCTTGACCTTGGGGATTCCTTCGGCTGCGATCCGCTCCCACAGGATTTTTCCAGTTTGACTGTCTAACGCATAGACCTTCCACGTGTGTTTTGGATCGTCTTTGACCGGGGCCACGTCGCCATAGAGTCCGTAACGCGTTTCATCTTTTGCGCCGCTGGTTACGGCGGTGGTGACGAAAATTTTGTTGCCCCAGGTTACCGGGCTTGAGTGGCCGAGGCCCGGAATCGCCGTCTTCCATTTGAGATTCGTGGCCTTCTCCGCGTTCCAACTGGCGGGCGCCGGGCCCGTTTCCGAAACTCCAGCCGCGCCGGGCCCGCGAAACTGCGGCCAGTTCGTTTGCGAATAACCAGAACCGGCTGCCGCTGTCACGACAATGAGGAAAAACAAAGTGCGGGTCAAAAATGAATTCCAACTCATGCTGTTTTCTCCAAGTCCGTTAGCCAAACTGCCCGAAGGTCTAGTAGCAATTCAAAATGGCGTTCAGTTGCCGCCTTCCTTCTTCTCGTCTTTCTTCGCGTCCTTTTCATCCTTCTTTGGCAGCGGCTGGTTTGCCAGGTCTGGCAGCGCATCGCCCCACAGATAATGATTAAACCAAACCAGGTTGTGGCTCATCACGGCCCGCATCGCTCGCGGCTTATTAATCCCGTGACCAAAACCCTTGTAGACGATCATCTCGGTCTTCACCCCACGATCCTCGAGCCCCTGCCGCAATTCATACGCGTTTGCAATCGGCACGCGCCGATCGAGTTCGCCGTGCTGAATCAGTGTCGGCGTACGCGCTTTCATGATGTAAGACATCGGCGACGTCTTCTGATAGATCTCCGGATCTGCTGCCGGATCTTTGCCGAGGTAATTAATCGTGAATGGAGTGATGTCGGTGTTGTAGTAATACGTGGCCCAGTTGGAAATTCCCGCGCCCACCGAGATGGCTTTGAACCGATCCGAGCCCGCGGTCAGGAATGCCGAGATATATCCGCCCTGGCTCCAGCCCATGCAGGCCACCCGCTCCGGATCGACCATTCCCTTAGTCACCAAATATTCTACGCCGCTCAAAACGTCCCACGCGTCGCCAATCCCGAGGTTGCGCAGGTTAAGTTGGCGAAACTTTTCACCATAGCCGGCACTGCCGCGGTAGTTCACTTTTAGGATCAGGGCCCCGCGCGCTGCCCAAATGTCTGCCGGGTAATAACGCGTGTCGGGAGACAGCAACGCAGGACGATCGACGCCGGTCGGCCCACCATGAATAATGCACAGCAGCGGATACTTTTTCGTTGAGTCAAAATCCGCCGGCTTGATCAAGACGCCTTCGATCGTCGTCCCGTCCTGGCTCTTCCATGAAATTGTTTCGCGCGTGCCGAGGACAAATTGTTTCGCTTGTGCCGTCATATTCGTGAGCGCGCGTGGCATAAAGTTGCTGACGTCCGCGAACGCGATTTCGGGAAGAGTGGTTGGTGAACTAAGACTGAACGCGAGCCGACGTCCATCGCGGGTGATCGTAAATCCGCCCGCCATCAAATCGGTGGGCCCAGAAATCCGAGTGATTTTCAGTGTCGCCGGATCGACGCGGAAAAGGTGGGAACTGGTCTTCTGCAAGCCGGTGAAGTAGACGCCGTCGGCATTCCAGTCTACAAACCCAGGCTGTTCGTCGAAACTGTCAGTGATTGAACGCGGCACGCCGCCGTCTACTGAGACGATGGCCAAACGCGAGTTGGTGTGGAAGAAAAGCGTCGCGCCCATGGCCGAGGAGAAAATGAGTTGTTTGCCGTCGGGCGACCAGCGCGGATCGTTATCGGGTCCGGGTTGGGCCACAACTTTGCGCACGGAATCGTCGCTGAGGTTCAGAACATAAATGTCCGAAGTGCCGCCCTGGATCAAATCCGGATTTACAGTCGCGCTGAACGCGATGCGCGAACCATCGGGCGACCAAGCGGCCGAGCCCAGACTGAAGTCCTTACTCTTCGTTCGCTGCTTCCCGATGACCGGCGCGCTCAAAGCCTCAGCCACATTCATCGTCCAAAGATGCTGGTAGGTGTATTCATGCCGGACCACTTCAAAATCGCCGAGTTGTTCTTTGCGATCTTTCATCGACTGCGGCACCGGCTCCGACGCAAGATAAGCGATCTGCTTACCGTCTTCCGACCAGGTGAAGCCGCCAATCGCAGTTTCTGATTTCGTTAACTGAATTGCCTCACCGCCATCAGGCTGAATCGCAAAAATCTGACTCTTGTCTCCAATCCGATCGCTGGTAAACGCTAGCCAGCCGCTGTCCGGCGACCAGCGTGCGTTGCCGGCAGATTTCTCGCCGCGCGTCAGTTGAAAGGTGCGGCCGGTGGCTATTTCGGCGACCCAGATCTGGGCAACGTAGGCGTCGGCTTTGAAGTTTGTCTCGCTGACTGTGTAAGCCACCCACTTGCCGTCCGGCGAAATTCGAGGTCCACCCGCTGACTTGATCATCAACAAGTCGTCTACAGTTGGGACGCGCGGAGAGGTTTGCGCGCTAATCGTGGTCGCAGCGAAAAAAACGATCACAATGACAAGGCTGATCCGATTGATGACTAACCGATACATTGGTGGAAACTCCTCCAGACAAATGTAATTGCTTTTTCGGGTGGATTACTCGACCTTCTTAAACACTTGGACATTCGCTCCCTGCTTGAGCGTGAACCCGATAACCTTTCCGGCGTCAAGGTTCATTGTGATCACGAGCCCGTCGAAGGCAGTGGGCCGAAAAGTGATCTTGTCGACTGGGATCAAAGCGAGCGCCTGTTGGCCGGTAGGAGTGGCAGACAGTTTGCCGTCTTTGAGACTGATGGCGATTTCGAAACCCTGTTCGTTTTTGTATTTGGCGACGTACGATTGCAGCGTGGCCGCGTCAACCTCCAGCAGCGGCACGGCCCCGGCCTTCTTCAACATTTCTATGATCGCTGCTTTTTTCTGAACGCCGTTTTCTGCAATCTGAGCCGCTGACAAAGTTTCGCCGCTGACCGCGGCCAGCGCGGCTGATAACGTTTCCGGCTTTGCGCCACCGCGCGCCAGCGCCACTTCGATCAGGGCCACGTTTCCTTCCCTGACTCCAGTCATCAAAACATCGTCAACGCCTTTCGAATCTTTTTCGAGCAGCGCGCGTACCACCTCGACATGTTTCTTGTCGAGTGCCCAGGTCATCGCGGTCGCGTGATAAAAAGTGTCTTCGACACTCGGGTCCGCACCGCGCGCCAGCAGCACCTTGACGACCTCGATGTGTCCGCGTTCCGCCGCTTTGAAAAGCGCAGTCGCGCCGTAACGAAACTTCGCGTTAACCTCCGCGCCTTTATCAAGCAAAGCGGTTACAGCGGAGGCGTTGCCGTTGCGGGCCGCTTCCCAAAGTTGATCGTTTAGTTCCTGCTTCGTGTTTTGTGCGCTTGCCGCGGTCGGAATGATCACTAGCAAGAGCAGAAAAAATGTCATCGTCCTGCACTTCATTGAAACCCCTCCAAGCTTTTGGGAGTACCACAGTCGATGTTAAATTCGTCTGGTAAAGATTTCGACGTTTTTGAAACCGGGATTACTGCAACGCGAGAATACGTATTCTACATCTTTAGGGTTGCGCGTGGGCAGTCTTTTATTAAGGCAAACTGTGCGGTTGCGCGCCTGGCAACCTGAAAGATTGCTTTACAGCAGCGCTTCACCCAGCCGGGTGTATTGGAAATCCAAAATGACTAAACCTCTTTCCACTTTTTTGAATTCAGTCCTGTTGCTCGCGCTACTCGCGACGACAATTTCGGTGGCCGTTGCGAGCGATTGGGCCGAGTGGCGCGGGCCGGCGCGCGATGGCGTCTCTCATGAAAAAGGACTCCCGGCGAAGTGGTCTCCTACCGGCGACAACCTCGCCTGGAAAGTTCCTTACGGTGGCCGCTCGGCGCCTATCGTAATGGGCGATCGCGTCTATCTGCAGAACACCGCGGGCAAGGGCGAGCTAGAACAGGAACGCGTGATGTGTTTCAACGCCGCCAACGGAAAACTTTTATGGGAACATCGTTTCAACGTTTACCTTAGCGACGTGCCGCCGCATCGGGTCGGCTGGGCTTCGCCGGTCGGTGATCCGTCGAGCGGTAATATTTATGTTTTCGGCGTAGGCGGAAACTTGATTGGCCTCGCGCGCGACGGGAAAGTTTTATGGGAACGTTCGCTCGGTGAAGATTTTGGGCTGTTGACTACGCATGGAGGCCGCACGGTTTCGCCGATCATCGATGGCGATCTGGTAATCGTCAGTGGCGTAACTTTTCAATGGGGCCAACACGCTCGCGGCGCGCACCGGTTCATGGCCTTTGACAAGCGAACTGGCGAAACAGTTTGGATTAGCGCGCCGGGCGGACGACCCTACGACACCACTTACGCCGCGCCGATCATCGCCAACGTTAACGGCATGCGCCTGCTGATTCAGGGCGCCAGCGATGGCGTGGTCCATGCGATCAAACCGCAAACCGGAGAGCCGGTTTGGAAGTATGAAATCAGCAAGCGCGGGTTGAACACCGCCGTGGTGGTCCATGGCACTACCGCAATCCTGACGCACAGCGAAGAGAACCTCGATTCAAACGAGATGGGCATGATGGTAGCGGTAGACGCCGGGTCGAAGGGCGAGATCAAGAAAGACCAGACGAAATGGAGCGTCTATGGCTGGCAGGGTGGATTCTCTTCTCCCGTGCTTGATGGCGACCGTCTCTATCAGGTAGACAACGGCGCCAACATCGCCGCCTTCGACGTAGCTAACGGAAAGCAGCTTTGGTTGCAAAACCTCGGCACGATTCAGAAAGCTTCGCCCGTCTTCGCCGATGGCAAACTTTATGTAGGAACAGAGAACGGCAAATTTTTTATCCTCGAACCGTCAGCGACTGGCGTAAAAATTCTTGACGAAGATCAACTCGGCACTGCCCAACTGCCGGAACCGATTATTGCATCAGTCGCGGTTTCCAACGGTCGCGTTTTCGTTGCTAGTGATTCCAATCTTTACGCAATCGGGAAGAAAAGCACTGCCGTCGCGCACCAACCAACTCCCGCCTCGCCGCTAATGGATCCGACTGCGACCGTCGCGCATGTACATGTAGTCCCGACTGAGCTGATTCTCAAACCGGGCGATAAGGTGAACTTCCGGGTGCGCCTGTTCGACGACAAAGGAAACTTTATTCGCGAAGAGAAAGCCGCCACGTGGATACTCGACAGTCTCAAAGGCACGTTGGCCGATGGACAATTCGTCGCCTCGACCGAGGCAATCGTTCAGGCTGGTCTGGTGAAAGCAACTATTGGAGGTGTCACTGGTTCCGCGAGCGTGCGTGTTTTCCCGCCGCTGCCCTGGAGTGAAAACTTTGATGCTTTTGCCGCCAGCGCGATTCCGCCTTCCTGGGTTAACACGACGCCAAAGTTTGTCGTGAGAGAATTGGCCGGGAACAAAGTGCTGGTCAAGACTACTGAAGGCTCTTCCTTAGCGAGCCGCGCCCGGGCTTACTTTGGGCCGTCGAATTTTTCGAACTACACAGTGGAAGGCGATGTCTTTGCGACGATGAAACGCCGGCAACAAGGCGATGCCGGGGTGATTGCGCAACGTTATGTGCTGGCGCTTTACGGCAACAGTCAAAAGCTGCATCTTGAGCCGTGGCAACCGGAAACTGCGCGCACGGTTACAATTCCCTTTGCCTGGAAGCCCGACACCTGGTATCGGCTGAAACTGCAAGTTGAAAATTTGCCTGATGGAAAAGTGCGCGCGCGCGGCAAGGTCTGGCCGGCCGGCGAGAGTGAACCTGCTGAGTGGATGGTGGAGCGCATCGATCCCATTCCAAATCGCCAGGGAGCGCCGGGAATTTTCGGCAACGCGTTGGCGGAAATCTATTTTGATAATTTGAAGGTATATTCAAACAAATGAAAAATACAGTTGTTAGACAGAAGTCAGAATTCAGAAGTCGCCGGGCAGTTGTTATGGTGCGGAAAACATTTGGCAAGACCGTGTTCCTTGGTCTGCTTCTGTCTTCTGTCTTCTGGCTTCTGACTTCTCCCACGGCTGCTTCCGATCCCGGCACCGCTGACTGGCCCATGTGGGGCGGCACCGCAGATCGGAACATGATTTCAAACATGAAGGGCCTACCAATCAACTGGGATGTTAAAACCAAAAAGAACGTGAAGTGGGTGGCCCAACTCGGCTCGCAGAGTTACGGCAACGCCGTCGTCTCAGGCGGGATGGTGTTTGTCGGGACCAACAATGAAGGACTGCGCGATCCCAAAGTCACCGGCGACAAGGGTGTGGTAATGGCCTTCCGTGAATCCGATGGCGAGTTTATGTGGCAGATGGTCCATGACAAGCTGGTCGCTGGTCGAGTTAACGATTGGCCGTATCAGGGAGTGGCCTCGTCGCCATACGTTGACGGCGATCGGCTTTATTACGTTTCCAACCGCGCTGAACTCGTCTGTCTGGACACCCAGGGTTTTCGCGACAAGGAGAACGATGGACCAGTAACAGATGAAAAGTTGACTGGGGATTTTAACGGAGACGTGGTCTGGCGCTTCGACATGATCGAGGAAGTTGGGTCCCTGCCGCACAACCTCGCGAATTCATCGCCCGTTTCGTACGGCGATTTGATTTTCATCAGCACCTCAAACGGACAGGATGAAAGCCACGTTAACGTGCCTTCGCCGAAAGCTCCTTCGATCATTGCGATCAATAAGAAGACCGGGAAACTCGCGTGGGAAGACAACTCCGTTCAGGAACGCATCCTGCACGGGCAATGGTCTTCGCCCACGGTGGGGACGATTGGCGGCGTGGTGCAGGTTATTCACGGGCAGGGCGACGGGTGGATTCGCGGCTACGAGGCCCTCACCGGAAAGAAGCTTTGGGAGTTTGATCTGAATCCAAAAGATTCGGTTTGGCCCAAGACCCGCAACGAAGTGATCAGCACGCCGGTTGTTTACGAAGAGAAGGTGTATATCGCCAACGGCCAGGATCCGGAGCACGGCGAAGGCGTGGGCCACATGTATTGTATCGATCCCACGAAGCGCGGCGACATCACCAAGACCGGACTGGTGTGGCACTACGACAAAATACGCCGTTCCATTTCCACGCCCGCGATTAAGGACGGAGTTGTTTACGAGTCCGACTTCAGCGGCTTTCTGCACGCACTCGATGCCAAAACCGGGCAGGTACTTTGGGTTCACGATCTCTTCGCGGCAGTTTGGGGTTCACCGCTGCTGGTTGATGGCAAAATATATCTCGGCGACGAAGACGGCGACGTGGTGATTATGCAGGAAGGCAAAACCAAAAAAGTGATCGCTGAAATCAACATGGGCAGTTCGGTGTATTCGACCGCCGTTCCGGCTAACGGCACGCTCTATATCACCAACCGCAATCAACTTTACGCGCTCGCGGAAAAGAAATAGACGCTCGATCTATAGCCCAAGTCGGCAGCGCCTGATCGTAGAGGCCGAACCGCGAATCCGACCGTCAGGAAAGGCCCAGTTTTCTCCTTTCATGAACGCTTTCGAATTTCAAACACCAACTCGACTCGTTTTTGGAAACAGCAGTATTAAACGGCTGGGCGAGTTGGCACGCGAACTCGGCTTCCGGCGCACGTTGCTCGTCGCCGATTGGGGACTCGTGGAGCTCGGCTACGTCGCAGCAGCTGAGCAGTTGTTGACCGCAGGCGGCGGCGAGGTTGTTACTTTTCACGGCTTCGAGGTGAACCCTGACACTCAAATGATCGAAGCCGGCCGCGCTTTCGCCGCAAACTTCAATATCGATTCAATCATCGGACTTGGCGGCGGCAGTTCACTCGACTGCGCCAAAGGCATTAACTTTCTATTGACCAACGGCGGCCGCATGCAGGATTACCATGGCCATGGAAAAGCGACGCGACCGCTCCTGCCGATGATTGGCATTCCGACCACTGCCGGCACCGGCAGCGAAGCACAATCCTATGCGTTGATTTCCGATGCCGAGTCGCACGTAAAATTGGCCTGCGGCAATCCGGATGCGGTGTTTCGAATTGCGTTGTTGGATCCGGAGCTGACCATTTCGCAGCCATTCAACATCACCGCCACCTCCGGCTTCGATGCCATCGCCCATGCCGTAGAGACTTATGTCAGCCGCAATCGAACCCCTTTGTCCGAACTCTACTCGCGCGCGTCGTGGTCATTGCTTGAAACTAACTACGAACTCGTGCTGGCTGAACCGCAGAATCTCGAGGCCCGCGGCGCCATGCAACTAGGCGCTTACTTCGCGGGAGTGGCCATCGAAAATTCTATGCTCGGCGCCACGCATGCTTGCGCAAATCCGCTGACGGCGCGTTACGGAACGTCGCACGGCGCAGCGATCGCTATGTTGTTACCGTCGGTAGTCCGCTGGAATGGCCCAGCCGCTGACGACCTCTACCACGATCTAGTTAACTTGGCTTCCCGTCGTGATTCTGTGAGCGACAGTCCGGCTGAAGCTCTGGCGCGTCGACTGGAACAACTAGCGGCTGCTGGTGGCTTGCGGGGAAGCTTGAGTTCGAGCGGCGTGGCTTCTACAGATCTGGTGACGCTCGCGTCGGAAGCGGCCGAGCAATGGACGGGAAACTACAATCCCCGGCCATTTGATAAGTCAGGGGCGTTGGAGGTTTACGAGTGGGCTTACTGATCAAGAGTAAAAAGGTAAACGAAAAACCGGATGGATCCGCAGAGACAACCGCCGCGATTGAAATATTTCTGCGCATCGTTTTTCTGTTGAGTGTTTCTTTTTCCCTTTACGCTTTTCCGACGGGGCTGCGCGCCCAGGAAGCCCCAGCCGATAACTGGTCTCAGTTTCGTGGCAGCCCGAGTCTGACCGGCGTCTCTCAATCGAGCGTGCCGCAAAATCTCCATCATCTTTGGACCTACGACGCCGGGGATTCGATCGAATCATCCGCGGCAATTGTTGGAGGAACAGTTTTTGTCGGGTCGCAAAAGGGTGAACTCACCGCGCTTAACCTCGAGAACGGCGCGATTTACTGGAAATACAAGATTGATGCGCCGATTGGTGAATCTTCTCCCGCGTATAGCCGAGGCGTGGTCTACATCGGCGATCTGGGCGGCTGGCTTCATGCAGTCAACGCTACCGACGGAAAAAAGATTTGGGCATTCAAGGCCGGCAATGAGATCAAGTCGTCCCCAGTCGTCGTCGGAGATCGGGTGCTGATAGGTTCTTACGACCAGCACTTGTATTGCGTCTCCACTCGCAACGGATCGCTAATTTGGAAACTGAAAACGAACGGACCAGTCCATTCGACCCCGGGTATCTCAGGTGGCCTCGCATTTATCGCCGGCTGCGACGAACTTTTTCGCGCCATCAATATCGCCGACGGCAAACAAGTCTTCAGCGTTTCATCGGATGCCTACACCGGCGCGTCGCCGGCGATCGTTGGGTCATCGGCTTTTTACGGCACCTTCGATAATGAGGTGTTGATGGTCGACCTCAGCGCTCGCAAGGTCGCCTGGCGTTATCAGCATCCGGAGCGAAAGTTTCCGTTTTACTCCTCTGCGGCCGTCTCGTCTGATCGCGTAGTGATCGGGGGACGCGACAAGCTGATCCACGGACTGAGTCCCGCGGGACAAGAGGTCTGGTCGTTTGCTACTCGTGCTCGGGTGGAATCGTCGCCGGCCATTGCCGGCTCCCGAGTCTTTGTCGGTTCTAACGACGGACGTTTTTACGTGCTGAACCTGAGCACCGGCGCGAAGCTCTGGGAGTATGACGCGGGAGCTCCGCTTTCGGCATCGCCGGCCATCGCGCGCGGGCGGATCGTGATCGGCGGACAAGACGGCAAGCTCCACTGCTTTGGCTGAAGATGCACCAGCTGTCTTAACTCGATTGACTTGCCGGAGATTTCGGCTTAGAAATTCATCGTTTAATCCACTCAACCAGGACGAGGCCCAACTATGAAGACGCGTACTATTTCACTCGTGCTCTCTGCCGCGATTCTTGCGCTCGCGATCTCCTGCACCCAGGCGCCGCCGACAAATCAAACTGCCAGGCGCGATGAACCCGTGAGCGGCGCTGGCGTTCCACCCGAACTCAAGCCTGCGCTTGATTCGATCAGCGCTGCTGACATCTTGCAGCACACAAAGGCGCTTTCGGCTGATGAGTTTGAAGGGCGTGGGCCAGGCACGAAAGGTGAAGAGCTGGCGGTCAAATACCTGACCGACCAATACCAGCGGATGGGCCTTAAGCCCGGCAATCCCGACGGTACCTACGTGCAGAAGGTGCCGCTCGCCGGCATGACTACGACTACGAAAGCTTCGTTCAAGGTGGGTGAAAAAACAATTGAGCTCAAGCCGGCACAGGACTACGTCAGCGTTTCGCGGCGGTACACGCCGGAATCCAAGGTTGATAATTCAGATTTGGTGTTTGTGGGTTACGGAGTGGTAGCGCCGGAATTCGGATGGGACGATTACAAGGGCGTGGACGTTAAGGGTAAGACAATCGTCATGCTGATCAACGACCCGGCGGTGCCGGACGCCAGCGATCCGGCCAAGCTCGACGAGAAAATGTTCAAAGGCAAAGCCATGACCTACTACGGTCGTTGGACCTACAAGTATGAAATTGCGTCGGCCAAAGGCGCGGCCGCGGCAATCATCATTCATGAGACTGGGCCGGCGGGTTATCCGTTTGAAGTTGTTTCGGGAAGTTGGGGGAGGGAAAATTTTGACATTCAAAAGCCCGATAAGAACATGAGCCGGGTCGCGGTCGAGTCGTGGATTACCACGGATTGCGCCAAAAACTTGTTTTCGGCCAGCGGCCAGGACTTCGACGCGTTGAAGAAGGCTGCGCTCAGCAAAGACTTCAAGCCAGTTTCGCTTAACGCAAAAGTGAACATGGAAGTGAAAAACGAGCTGCGCGAGATCAACTCTGCAAACGTGGTGGCCAAACTCGAAGGCTCGGACCCGGTTTTGAAAAATGAGTATGTGATCTATACCGCGCATTGGGACCATCTGGGTCGCGATCCCAAGCTTCAGGGTGATCAAATCTTCAATGGCGCGCTCGACAACGCGTCAGGCAGCGCGGCGCTTTTGGAAATCGCCGAAGCGTTTAGCAAGCTCGCCACTCCGCCTAAGCGCTCCATCTTGTTTCTCTCGGTCACTGCCGAGGAGAAAGGATTGCTGGGAGCGAAGTATTACGCAGAGAACCCGCTTTATCCGTTGAATAAGACCTTGGCAAACATCAACATGGACGGCGTCAATCAATGGGGCCGCACCAAAGACATCACCATGGTCGGCGATGACAACAGTTCGTTAGTGGATCTGTTGCGCGAAACGGCCAAGGCCCAGGACCGGATCGTTAATCCAGATCCCGAACCGGAGAAAGGCCGCTACTATCGCTCCGATCACTTCGAGTTTGCCAAGCAGGGCGTACCTGCGCTTTACACTGGCTCGGGCACGGACTACGTCGGCAAAGACGCTAACTACAGCAAACAGAAGCGCGATGAGTATACGAACAACGACTATCACAAAGTCTCGGATGAGGTTAAACCTGACTGGGATCTTTCGGGTGCGGTTGACGACGCGCAGTTGCTGACGACCATTGGTTATCGGGTGGCGCAAGCAGAGAAATATCCCGAATGGAAAGCGGGCACGGAGTTCAAAGGCAAGCGCGATGAATCAATGAAGACCCAGTAAGACCATCCGCAGATTTCGCCGATTACGCAGATTAGACTTCGAACCGCTGCGTTGAAGATCTACTTTTTTGAATCGGCGGAATCTGCGTAACCGGCGGATAGCTCGTTTTAGCCAGCCTCGACAAAATACCTGGCAATCGTCGCATCCTTCGGCTTCTTCGTTAGCATCGACACGACAATCATCAGCAACGCCGAGACGATTACCATCGGCACCACCGGCATGAAACCAAATACTGCCGTGCCTCCCGGTGTCCTGGTCAAAACCTCCACGCCTCCCATGGACCACACGAGCGTCGCCGGCCCCGGAGCGGGCGCGGGCACGCTGTGCTGGAAGATGGCCACCGTGATTACTGCCAGCGCTGTCCAGACTGTGGCGGCAAGCGCCCCCCACTTCGTACTTCCCTTCCAGAAAAGCGCAGCCACCAGTAAGGGGGACAAGGCCGCGTATCCTGAAAACGCATACTGGATTGCCAGCTCGAAGATTGTCTCCGGCGCGCGCAAAGCCACTGCGTAGGCAAACATCGTAATCAGCACGATAAAGATTCGTCCGGTCTGCACCTGCACACCTTCGCCAAATCGCCGCTTGCCTCCATAGAAGGCAAACACGTCTTCGGTAAACATCGTGGAGAGCGCGAGAATTTGCGAATCGCTGGCCATCACCGCGGCCATGATGCCGGCGCCTAAAAGTCCTGCCAGCCAGAAGGGCGCGTAACGCTGGAGCAGTAACATGATCACGTCGTCGCCGGCGGCCTTCTCACGCAGCTCATCGCGCGCTTCCGGCGTCATCGTCTTACCCTGCGTCGCCAGCACACGTCGCGCTTCCTGCTTAGCGCGAATTTCCGGGACGTCTGTCACGCGGTTAGCCATCACTCCCAGAAACACGCAGGGCAACCAGATTGCGAGAATACAAATGGGATAGAAGATTACAGTCTTTTTAAATTGGGCCATCTTCCGCGCCGTCAGACAGAAGATCAAAATATGCGGAAACGCGATTGCTGATAGCGGGATAAAGGTGTAGCTGAAGAAATAAAGCGGCGAGATGCGTTCACGCGTAAGCAAGGGGGCGAGAGCCGGCGCAGCCAGCATCGATTGCGCGGCGGTGCGAAATCCACCCATGCCTACGCCAATCACAATTAAGGCCACCGCTCCAAAAAGCAGAAACAAAACCGTCTGAAAAGTGTTAACCCAGGCAGTGCCGCGCATGCCGCCAAAGAAAACGTAACTCATTACCACCATGGCCACGATCGCGCCGCCAAACCAGTAAGGCACTAGTCCGCCACTGATCGTGTGTAGCGTGGTGCCGCCGCCCATGATGCCAATGATGATGTAAGGCACGAGCAACACTGCCTGCACCACGAAGATCACGGTCCCGATGTGGCCACATTCCCATCGATCACGAAACATCTGCACCGGCGTCATGAAACCGTGCTTCTTTCCCAGGGCCCAGACGCGAGTGCCGATGAAGAAGATCGAGAGCGGAATGATCAGCCCAGACGACGAAGCCATTAAGCCAAACGTTACGATGCCATTCGAGAACGCATGACCTGAAGATCCGAGGATCGCGAAGGCCGTCATGTTTGTTCCGAAGAGCGAAAAGAGGAAGACGAAGGGTCCCAGCGAGCGGCTGGCAAGAAAATAGTCTTCGGCTTGTTCTTTTCCCTTGGCGCGTCGAAAGGCAAAGATTCCGATGTAGAGAACGATAGCGAGGTAAATGAAAACTACGATGGCGGGAATCACTTGGGGCCGTCCTCCTCGTTGCCGCTCTCACGGATTTCATCTTCCAGATGAGACGGCCAGGCAAACTTAACCAACATCCACATCAGCAATGCGGCCGCGACCGAAAAACAGCCGTGGTAAAAAAGACCGATGGGCACGAAGCCAAACACGAGCGGGTGTGCGGTGCGCCAGTACCAGAAGTCCTGATGCGACGCGTAGAGCGCGATGACCGCAAAGAAAAGCAGGAGTCGTTTCATATTCGTCCTGAGTCCGGGATGCCGCACCCCGCCGAAGTATTTTTTCTAATCTTTCTGATCCGCTGACAACTGTGGAAGACAGAAGCTGACCGTCTACGTTTGGAGTCTGGGAATACTATCTCAGCTAGGGAAAAAGGTTAAGCATTATTACCGGATCCCATTTCTACGTAACTCGATCCGAAGATTTCCCTGACAGCGAGTCAGCCTCGTCCAGCGCAGTGCGTGAGTGGGCTTTGAGTCCGCGGGTTAGTTTCGAGAGCAAATGGGCCCGCGGGACAACCACCGGTGCGGCAAGTTAAGAGTCGAGGAACTTCGCGCGATGCTCGGGTGACGGCAGCATGCAGGATTCGTATTTGCCGAAAACTCGATAACGGTTTCGCGCGACGAGTTTGTACATCAAGTCTCGTAATGCTTTGGGGATCAGACCACCGGCCTCCGCCAGTTTCCAAATCCCGCCCAGAGTTCCACCCAGGTGAATAATTGCGTCGGAGCGCATTAGCAGCTGCTCGTTGGGTAAGTCGTGGTCGATAACGACATAAAACGTGTCGAGGTCGCGCGCGTCCGCGCCGTGTCTCTTGAGCAATTTTTCCGCGAATTCACTCTGCAACGACGCGAAACGAAAACGATCATGATGGTCGCGCTTTAGCACAAACTGAACCAGACCATTGCAGAGGCCGCAAACTCCATCGTAGAGCACTAACGTAGTAGGTTCGGATTTCGTCATGTTTTGCGAGCTATCGAAGGTTCAGTATCGATGCGAAGGTCGTCCGATGTGAATGTGTGGACCCGTCGCAGTGCCGGGGATAGCCTGGCGAAACGCAAGGAAAGGAATGCCGTTGCTGCGCAGGAACCCGAGCAGTGCCTGTCCTTCCGAGCCGTCCGGATGAAGTGACACGTCCATCGAATTGTGATGGTCAAGCCGCCAACGATCATGGATTGAACCTTGTCCAAAAACAGCAATCGGCAACGGATGCTTGAAGGCCTCAAGAAAAAAACGTTGCACCTTCCAGGCGTCAGTCAAGACCCAGGCGCCGCCGCCGTTGTAACGGATCATCGCCGCAGTGCTGACTAAGCCGCCCTTGGGAATCGGTTTACTCTTTGAGATTTTCACATCGGCCTCGGCTTCAAGGAGCGTATCGGCAATTTGGGTGTCGGCATTTGCGTTACGACGATCGACCTCGGCCACGCGGTCCTTTGCCTCAGCCACCACGCGTTCATTCGCATCGAGATCGTTTTTTGCGATCAGGCCCGCGGCGAAAAGTTCTTTCGCTTGCGTCAACTTTGCTTCTGCCCTGGCGATATCCTTTTCGTAGCTTGCCCTTAGACGGTCAAGGCTCTCCTTGTAATCTTTCGTCGCCTTCACAAATTCGGCTTGCAGTTTCGCTACTTCCTTAGCCGACTTCGCGAGTTCACTTTGGACCTCTGCAGACTTAGGCTTGCTCGGAGTACGCTTCTTTTGTGCGTCGACGGTACCGGCAAAGATCAGAATGGCCATCAATAGCAACATGAGCATCGCGGCGACGTGAGCGAGACTGACAACCCGTCCGAAGTAGCTGCCTTCTCCCCATCCGCCGATATGCGATTCGCGCTTCATCCTACTTAGAGACTTGTTCCAACTCAGAATTGATTTCCCCGCCGATCAGAATTGCGAGGCCGGTAAAGTAAAACCACAGCATCAGCACGATCAATGCTCCCAGTGAGCCGTAGGTGACGCTGTAAGAATTGAAGAAGTGGAGATAAAGCCGGAAGCCCATTGAAACCAAAAGCCAGAGAGCGATTGCGGTAACCGTACCCAGCGTCCACCATCTTCGCTTTTCCTTGCCGCCGTCTGGTGCGTAATAGTAGATGAGATTAAACGTCATCATCAAAAAGATGAGCGCGATGGGCCATTGGAGAATCTTCCAGACGAGGGTGAAGGCCACGCTGAATCCAAAATGGGTCGCGACTCGATCTCCAATGTGCCCTCCATACATAACCAGTGCCAACGCCGCGATGATCATAATCGACACCGCGATCGTCAAGCAGATAGAAACAAGTCTGACTTTCCACCACGGACGCGTCTCCCTTACGCCGTAAGCGGCGTTCAACGTCTCGCTAATTGCGCCCATTCCATTTGAAGCGGCCCAGACCGCAGCTAGAATTCCAAGCGACAGCTTGCCACCGCCCTTCGAGTCGCTGATCTCATCGAGCGTGGTGTGCACCAGGGTTATGGCCGAATCCGGCATGACCGTGGCCAGATAATTCAGCAACTTGAAACGCAGCTCTGAACCAGCATCGGCAAGATAGCCAAGCAGTGTCATCAGAAATAGCAGGAGGGGAAAAACGGCGAGTAAGAAATAGTAAGAGAGTTGGGCGGCGCCGCCAAAAATGTCGTGATCGTTTATGCGAGTCCAAAGCCGGCCCGCAAGGCCTTTCCAATTCAAAGCGCGCCCCCTTGGACAATTAATTGATAAGCGCCGGAGTGCTCAACAACGCCCAGATTTTTAACCGGCTCTATTTCACCATCGTCCCGGTCCGGCTCCACCGAGTATTCGTGAAGAAATCGATCAGGAAATTGTTTTGCGGCGCACTCTCGTCGTATGACCAATAAACAAACATCGCCCGGCCAATCACCAGTTCGCGCGGCACGAAGCCCCAGTAGCGACTGTCTTCGCTGTTGTTGCGATTGTCACCCATGACAAAGTAATGGTTTGCGGGAATGGTAATTTCCTTGCCATCACCCTCCGCCTTGAAGATGGGATACACATCTTCATCGTGATCCGGCTCCCAGTAGACGTCATAAGGCTCGTTGGCCTTGCGGGGAGCGGAATTAATTATTCTCAGAGGGGCTTTGTCGTTACCGTCGTGCGCATCAATCTGATGTTCCGGCAGGGCCTGGCCGTTGATCACAACGTTTCGCCCTTCCATTCGCAGGCGATCGCCGGGCAATCCGATAACCCGCTTCACGTAGTTAGTGGTGATGGGCTTGTTATCCGGCCGATCATCGCGGCTGGGGTCATACTTATTTCCGGGATACTTAAACACGATGATGTCGCCGCGTCTGATTTCGCGCTGGGGCAGAAACGGCAACGAGGCGCCGGGCGCAAAGATGAACTTGTTGACCAGCAGATGATCGCCGATTGTGATCGTGTTCTGCATTGATCCCGTGGGCACCTTCACTGCCTGGACCACAAAAGTCATACCAAACAGCGCCATGATCACCGTGACGACGGCCGACTCGAAGTATTCACGCCAAACTGATTTCGGCGGGCCCGGGGATTTTACTTCGGGCTCGGGTGTGGCTTTGTGACCATTGCGATTGAACATACTTGAAAAGGAAAACGGCTTCCGTTCCGATTTTGTTTCCGAAGTGGTGCTGGAAATTGGGCCGCTGGAAGGATTGTTCGTCATCTCAAAACATCCTAGATACCTTCATTGGTCGCGGTCAAGTGGCCGACCCAAAAAGTACCAACCGGCGCGTTCGATCATGGCCTTCAACAAATTAAGCCGCCGGGTCGTCCAACTTCATCACGGCAAGCGCCTCTTTAGCAGCCGCAGCTTCGGCGCTCTTAATTGAACGACCCTGGGCTCGCACGCTTCCGCTGTCCCAATTGACCTCGACGTGGAAAGTTCGACGGTGCGGTGGGCCCTCGGCTTCAACCACCGAGTAGCGGGGCGCCGCGCGTCTTTCTGCCTGCAGTCTCTCCTGGAGCATTGTCTTGTAATCCGATTCGGCCGCAGCCATCGGCGTTACGATCCGCAACTCATCTTCGAGCACGTGCTTAACAAAATCGGTTGCTGCTGGTAAGCCGCCATCGACGAAGATCGCACCGGTCAATGCCTCCAGAACGTCGGCAAGTAGAGCCCCTTTGCGACGACCGCCGCTCATCTCTTCACCGCGGCCAAAGCGAAGGAAATCACCGAGCCGTAATCTTAACGATGCCGCCGCGAGCGTGTGCTCGCTAACCAAACTATGTTTCATCCGCGAGAGTTCGCCTTCGGTAACGGTCGGGTAAGCCTGGTAGAGGTAGTCGGCAACGATTAGACCCAAAACGGAGTCGCCGAGAAATTCAAGTGTTTCGTTGTGGAGACGGCGCACTTGTTCATCTGTTCCAGGGCTGACTTGCTCGTGGGCCCACGAACGATGAGTCAGAGCTCGCTCAAGCAAGGCGCGGTTTTGAAAATTGTAGACGAGGATCGACTCCAGGAGGTCGAGGTCCGGTGGTGTGATCTCCTGTTTCTTCAAGATAGGTAAATAAAAGCAAAAACCGGAAGCGATGGCAGTGAATAGCCACGCTTCCGGCTTCGGTTGAAAAAAAGGAACCTCGGCTGAAGGTCAGTGACCTCGTCGCGTGTTCGTTTTCGGATGATTGTTCTTCGGCTTCGTCGGCTTCACCACCGCCGCCGGCGATGCCGGAATGGTTGGCTTCGGCTTCGCACCAGCCGGCGTCGCCGGAATGGTTGGCTTCGGGGCCGCGACGGTTGAACCCGCTGCGGGTGTCGTCAAAGGTTTGCTGGCGGCTGGTGCTGCTCCAGTGCCAACGCCTGTACCGGTTCCTGAAGAGGCCGGGGTCACTGACGTTGACGGCGTGGTTGACGGCAAGGTCGTGATCGGAGTTGGCTCTGGCGGCAAAGGCTTCGCCGTGGCACTGGCGATCATCTCCGGCAGTCCCGCATCAGAGTCCTTGTGACGATACTTATACCAGATGGTAAGTGCGTCCACCCACGCAGCCTTGTTCGTTTGATACTTAGCATTATTGCCGGCGAGCGCCACCGCGCGAGCATAGGCATCTACCATTCGGTCAACGACCTGATTGATGTTCTCTAGCGCAAGCTTGCTCTCAGGGGTTTCATCCTTGCCTTCAAACTTGAGCTTGTATTCGGCCGACAACTTGTTGTAAGGCCCCGTCTCATAAGCGACTGCAATGAAGACATAGATCCATGGATCTTTTTTCAGTTCGCTTTCAAACTGGGCCGCTTTGATTAACTTAGTAAGCGACTCAGACGGATTACTTTTAAGGGTAAGCTGACCAATCGCATTGTAGAGATAGGTTAACGTATCGTCCTTAGATAAATACGGGACCCAATTCTCGGGAGCTTTTCCCGACTCTATTGCAGCAATCGCTTTGCGGGCATACCCGAGAGACTCGGCACTGTAGGTCTCATTCTTCGCTAATAGCAGAGGATAACCAGCGTAGCCCAAATCAATGAGCACTCGGAGGTTTTCCGGATCGTCAGCCAGAACCTGTCTTCCCAGTTCAAACGCTTTGACGTAATCCTTCTTTTCGTAGACCAGCACCTTAACCTGGTCGGGGCGGCGCGCCTTGTCGATCGGAGCAACGAATTTGTCACGGAGGTAGGCAACGTACGTCTCTTCACCGGGATTGGTCGGACAAGCCAAATATTTCTTAGCCAATCCATAGGCTTTGTCCTGTTCCGAGTTGCGGATTTTGACGAATTCGTTGTACCAGGCTAGTTTACTTTCTGCGCTGCATTCGCCCTGCGCCGCGGCGGGAGTTGAAGCCGGCGTCTGCGCCTTCACTTCATTGACCGTCGCGAAGCTGACCGCTAACACCGCAGCGCTCGCATAAGTTGCTAACACGCCAATAGTTTTTTTCATTAGTACTAAAAACCTCCCGGTTCTCTCTTCCGTTTCTCGGCAATCTCGCAGGATTCGTCAGCTTCTGACAGCGTGGCCGATTCGCGCCCCACTACGATGCTCACTTACAAATCTCGGTTGCCGATTTTGGTCACGCCGGAGGAGAGACCACCCTTTACGCTAAATTAAGATGAAGTCCAAATAGAACGCCCGCAATATTCCTGCAACTACTTGACACCTGTCAAGGCGTTAGCCGTCTAATCGCGACAACCAAAAAAGAACTGCGCCGGACCTCGTCAAGTGTACGAGCGTCCGGCGCAGATTGGTTTTCCGCGGGTTGCAACTCCCTTGCAATTAAGGCTTCGGGGGCTGGATCTTCCGCTGTCTGTCATCAGGCTGTGTCGCGGGTTTGGCAGAAGTCTTCGCAGCAGCAGGAGCGGCTGTTTTTTGCGGCGGATACTGCATCAGGACCCGCTTCACCGTATTGTGCGGAGTGGCCGCCGATGGATTCACCGCAGCTTCGGGCAAGGCTGCAGCAGGATCATCGGACGCCAGGTCACTCGCCTGGCTAGCTTCAATTTCCGCAGCTTCGGCTTCAGCGTCTTTCTCTTCTTCGTTGAGCGCAGCGGCCTTCGAGTCATTCGTAGTTTCGCCGGTGGCTACCTGCAGATGGATTGGAGTGCCAAAGCGCTGATTGAGATCGCGATAAATTCGTCCGGCCACAGCAGCCGGGAAATGGCTCCGAGCGTCAGGTCCACGACCGATTACGACGACTGCGAGCCGCGGATTAGCCAACGGAGCATAAGAGGTAAACAAACCAACCCAAGCTCCCTGCTGAATACAAGTACCGGTTTTACCGGCCACGGTCTGGAGTGGATCGTAGGCTTTCTTGCCTGAACCGTAGTTCACTGCGCCAACCATTCCCGGAACCATGCGACGCAAGTTTTCGGGACTAACGTCTAGTTGCCGGCGGACCTTGGCCTTGGTTTGTTCCTGTTCTTTCAGGGTACGCGGTAGGTAAGGCACTAACAGTCTTCCGCCGTTGGCCATGGCCGAGACCAGGGTTCCCAGCTGAAGTGGAGTAACTTCAAAATCGTCTCCGTGCGACGACATGCGATTGAGAGCGAAGCCAGTTTTTTCCGCGGGCAGTTTGCCGGCATACTCATTCGGAGCATTCACACCAGTCTTTTCCCCTAATCCCATCTCGCGCGCGTAGCTCATCATTTTATTGAAGCCAACCTGACCGCCCACGTGTTGAAAGTAGGTATTGTTTGAGTAAGCCAACGCATCAGTCAGATCCAGACGAGGGCGATCTGAAATGTTCGTCGTCTCATATGGGCTGATCACTTTTTCGCCCAAGCCGGCGATGCCCGTCACCAGTTTGATCGTCGAACACGGCTTAAACCCGCGACGCAATGCCCACTCCTGATTAACTATCGAGTACACCTTGCCATTCATCGGATCCATCACGACGACCGTGCCGGCATGATAACCAAGAGCGTTCACGGCGGCCCGCCGAACTTCCATGTCCTCGCCGCGCGTATCATCGCGGCTAATGAAAGTTTGGGCCTCATCGCGCATCGCTTTCTCAATTGCACGCTGCCGCGCGATCGCTGCCCTGCGCGCTGCTTCCGCCCGACGGCGAGCAGCCAGCAGCTCACGACGACGCTGCGCTCCGTTGCGACGTGATTCCGCGCGAAGTTCTCGTTTGGTCAATGGACGCCCAAGCCGGCGCGCCAACGACTTTAATGTCGACGCCTGTTCGCGGGCGCTCAGATTTCTTTGCCGCCGGAGTTCGCGACGCGATAGTTGCGGCGCTACGCGAGATTTCGCACCTCGGCGCGAGTCTCTGGCTGAAAGTCGTTCGTTGCGACGGTTACTGCGGCGATCCTTGGCTGAGGCCTTGGTCGATTTTTCCGCGTGCGCCGCTTTGCGGGGCTTGCTTTCCTGCCGCTTTTTTCCGAATCCGTTTATTTGAAGGGTTAAAACTAAAAGAATTGATAGTATGAAGGCGAAATGGAGATTGCGCGGGTGGCGGTTCGTCAAAGTCATCAGGGTCTTATTACCTTTCCTGGGATGTTACGCCCACTTGCGTGAGCTGCGCCGAAACTTTAAGCCGCTAAGCTGGGTAGACGATGAAAGTGCGACTTTTCGAAGTCAAAAGCTACGCTTTCAAGCGTTTGAGAGCGATTAACTGCTCTCATATTCCTGCTCGTCTTTTAACCTACGCCCTGTATTGTTGGGGCGAGAAGCGCACCTTCTCACACTGGCGGCCCGAAAGGAGACAATGGGGACATTGATTCGCGACCGAGGGGAATATACCATCCGAGCCTGGCACCGGCAACACAAAAGTAAACTTTCGTACACAACTCGTGACGAAGGAATCTAGATTTCTGTGCTCCGGTTTCTCTAAGTAGCAAATTGTAGCCCGTCAGATCTAAACAATGCCCAGACTCTTGAACAGCTTCCGCGTCCGCCTCGTCGCCCTACTGGCCGTGCTCCTGGGGTTGACCCTGGGCGTGCAGTACTACCTCAACGTGCGTTCGGTGCGAAGTAATGCCCACTTAATCGTCGAACAGGAGCAGGCGATCATGGCAGGCTTCGCGCTCGGCGTTAACGGCATCAATAGCCCCAAATACCTGGACCAGTTGCGCAACGACTTGCGCGAGCCGCTGCTGGATGAACGACACGGACGCGTTCGCAACGTGCTGGTGGTAGATAGCGACTTGAATGTCGCTGACAGTTTGGTCAAGGACTACCAGCCGGCCCGGCAGAACCCTGATAAGAGCACGAGCTACACCAAACTGTCCGATGTCCCCTTGCCTCCATTGACCAGCGCCCTGGAGTTGGCCCACGAAAATCAACAACTCCCCGTCGGGCTCACATCATCCGGTCCGGCTCTGGCCGGTGAACCCGGCGCTTTCTACTTTCCCGTGGAGACCAACAAGGGTCGTTGGTACGTGATTGTAGTGTTGGGTTCAGCCAGCACGCTGACTGACATTCTGGAACAGCAGGCTTCGCGTTCGGCTTTCTATACGTTGCTGCTATTGCTGGCGACCACCCTGGTTACCGGTCTCTTCGTCTGGCGGTTTACGCGACCGATCAAAGATTTATCAGTCGCGGCACGACGCGTAGCCACCGGCAACTTCGACGTGAGAGTTCCGGTGGATCGTCATGATGAGATTGGTGCGCTGGCGGCTGCATTCAACGACATGACGGCGAGACTGGGTCGCGCGCGCGAACTTGAGTCGCAGCTTCATCAGGTCGAAAAGGCGGCGGTAGTCGGGAGACTGGCCGCGGCCATCGCTCACGAAATTCGTAACCCGCTCAATTACATCAATCTCACGTTGGATCATCTTCGATCGTCGTTCGCGCCTGTAGACGCATCAAAACGCGAGACGTTTGAGCGTCTGGCTGATCAACTGAAGGCTGAGGTCGGGCGAATCAATCGTCACATCACAGATTTTCTGAAATATTCCAGACCTTCGGCACTCGAGCTTAGACCCCTTAATTTACGTCTCGAGCTCGAGGACGCGATGCGCGTGATCGAGGGCCAGGCTGCCGAAAATGGCACGACGACGAGTTTGCAGGAAGCGAACAACGTCCCGCGGGTCTTCGCCGATCAGGATTCATTGCGCTCGGCGTTTACGAATCTTTTGATAAATAGCCTGGAAGCAATGGCGGGAGAGGGCGGCAGCATCGGAATTACGATCGCCTCCGAGTCGGCGGAAAGAGTTCGCATCGAAGTGGCCGATACTGGCACGGGAATTCCGCTTGAAGATATTGCCAAAGTTTTCGAGCCTTATTATTCAACGAAAGAAACCGGAACAGGCCTGGGACTTGCCATTGTCAAAAAAGCAATCGATGATCATGGCGGCTCGATCAATGTGAGTTCCAAAGAGGGTAGTGGCACAACGTTTACGATTCTCCTACCCGTAGAACCCGAAGGAAGGGAAAGGACAACGGATTAGCCTGAGCGTCGACGCGTTTTGCAGGCTTCCTGGCTAATCTTCACTCAAAACTCATGGCTCGAAAAAGCATACTGGTAGTAGACGACGAAAAGTCGCAGCGTGAAATTCTGGAGATGATTCTCTCGGGAGAAGGCTACGACGTGACCACGGCCTCGTCTGGTGAAGCCGCGATTAAGTTTGCGAAAGATCGGCGTTTCGATCTGGCGCTGACCGATCTCAAAATGACGGGCATGGACGGTATCGAGTTATTGCAGCATCTGTTAAGTCTCGATTCGTCGATCATCGTGATCCTGCTGACTGCACACGGCTCGATCGACTCAGCCAAAGAAGCCCTGCGCCGCGGCGCCTTCGAATATTTGGAAAAGCCTTACGACAAGACCGCATTGCTGGAGACTATCGACCGCGCGCTGCAACGCCTGGACGCGCTGGATACCGAAATCGTTTCCGCGTCACCCAAGATGGAAGCAGTCAAGCGGATGATTTTGAAAGTGGCGCGCTCAAATTCTACGGTCTTGATTCGCGGCGAGTCGGGAACGGGAAAAGAACTGATCGCGCGGGCCACGCATAACCAGTCGCCGCGCGCCCAGGAGATGTTTCAAGCGGTGAACTGCGCCGCCATCAACGAAAACCTGCTCGAGTCTGAATTGTTCGGCCACGAAAAGGGTTCGTTTACCGGCGCTCATGCCGAGAAAAAAGGTCTTTTTGAAATTGCCGATCGCGGGACTTTGTTCCTCGACGAAATTGCCGAGCTCGACGTGGCGATGCAGGCGAAGCTTCTGCGGGCTTTGCAGGAACGCAAAGTCCGTCGCGTCGGCGGCACCCACGAGATTAGCGTAGACGTGCGCGTGATTGCCGCGACTAATCGCGACTTGCGGGCGATGGTTTCCGACGGACGCTTTCGCGACGATCTTTATTATCGCATCAACGTGCTTTCCGTCGACGTTCCGCCATTGCGCGAACGCCGTGAAGACATCCCCGTTTTGATCGACTACTTTTTGAAGAAACATACGCGCAACACCTCGCGCCTCGTTAGTGGACTGACGCCGGAAACACGAAAATTAATGCTCGACTACAGTTGGCCTGGGAACGTGCGGCAACTCGAGTCGGCGATTGAGCGCGCAATTTTGCTTTGCGAAGGCGATCTGATCGCTCTCGATGATCTGCCGATGGAAGTTCGTCAGGAATCGCGCCCGGTAGCGGAAGGTGCTTTTAAGCTTCCGCCTGAAGGGATCAGTTTCGAAGATGTCGAACGCGATTTGATCATGCAGGCAATGGAGCAGACTGACTACAACATCACCAAGTCTGCAAAGCTGCTGGGCTTGACCTTCCGCACGCTTCAGTACCGCCTGGAAAAGTTTGGCATTAAAAAACCGGACGGCAGCGCCGGTGAAGAGGGTGCGTGAAGACGTCCGTTTTCAAAGTAATTCAATGACGAAACATATAATTCTTTTCGCGGGCGTGCTCTGCTGCCTAATCGCGCTGGGTTGTTCAAAATCGCCCGACAAATCAACCAATGGCCCAACCGCTGTCGAGCAGCCCGTCGCGCAGGAAAAACGAATTGCGTCGGTCGACGTGGTCAAGGCTGTCGCTGAACCCGTGGAAATTTCTGTCGGCGGGTCAGCCGAACTGGTGCTCGCGCTGACGATTCAGGACGGGTATCACATTAACGCCAACCCACCTTCGTATTCTTACTTGATAGCGACCGAGTTGCAGATGGCTCCGGCCGGCGGCGTCTCAATGGGACGCGTCGCTTACCCGCCGCCGATCAATGTGAAGCTCGCGTTTGCGGAGAAGCCGATTGGCGTCTACGAAGGCCAGACCCAAATTCGCGCGACCCTCAAGACTGACAAGACGGCCCAACCTGGTGAAAAATCTCTTTCGGCAAAATTGCGCATCCAGGCATGCGACAATCAAGTGTGCTTCCCGCCGGGCACGCTTGATTTGCAAATTCCGGTGCGCATCAAGTAGTGGCGAGAGGCAAACTTGAAGCTTTTCTGGATGATTGCGTCGGGGGTTTGTATTGTCGCAGCCGCAGTTTTTCTGCTGCTCGGCAATCTCAACGCGGCATTTGTGACGGCAGTGCTTGGCCTCGTGGCGTGGTTCCTTAATTACCGGGCTCAGGTGCAGGATAGTTTGGCTGCCGAAGCGGAAGATGAACTTGACGATCAAGATGGGCAGAATGGGATGGACAATTCAGATGATTACCAGGATTCGGAAGATTAAAACTCTATTGATACTTCTGCCGGCGTTTGCTTTGTTCGGCTTACTCACCACGACAGCGCGCGCGTCTGACGAATCGGATGTACGCAACACGGTGCAGAACGTTTTTCAGCAACTCAAATCAAGAGATTACGGCACCGTCTATGATTCCCTGCCGGCGTCGAGCCGTAAGCGAATGACGCGGGAACGATTTGCGAGCGCGTTGCAGCGCGCACAGGACCGTTATTCCCTCGATCGGATCAGCATTGGGAGCGTGCGAGTTTCCGGAAACATTGCCGTCGCTGACACGGAACTCTTCGGCCGCGTCACCAAGCCGCTTACGCTTGATGGAAAAATTGTCGTGCAGCAATACCTGGTGCGTGAGGACGGTAAGTGGCGCGTGGCCACCGGCGACACGGCGACGATTCAACGGTTCCTCAAAGCCAACCCCGCGTTTGGACGCAAGTTTCCGATCCGGCAGCCCCGCGTCTACATCAAGCAGAATGATAAGTGGGTGGAATTTAATCTGAAGCGCTAAGTCTAGCTGAGCATCAGGTCCGCAAACGAAAGTTGCGCGTCGTCGACCGGTTCGGTGTATTCGCCGTGACGAATTCGCGCCCGTGGCACCTCGAGCGCTTCGCGAACAGCGTCGAGATGAAAACGAATTATGTGCGGGGTGACGCGGACGGACGGAATGCGACGGTGGCGCGCGAGCCGCCGCACCGTTGATTCGCTCACTTGCAAGACCTTGGCAAGTTGGCGAGCAGTAAGAAATTCTTCACGCTCTTCCATGGCTTTGAGGTGCGCAATCCTATAGCAATTGCGCGCCGGCAACCAAATATAAAACAGTTTAGGAAGGTCTGCCTGTTCGGAGTTAGCAGCTTCGACTGAGGCCGATCTGAACCTACTTGCTCGCGGGCTTAACCGTAAGGGCGACTCGATAAACGGCGGCGCCGTCTACTTCGACATCTTTTGTTACGCCGTCACCGCCGCTTGGTTTGGCAGTAATCCGATACTTGGCCGTTTCAGGGGCGAGTCGAAATACGAATGAGCCAATCTCATTTGTGATGCGGCCATCAAGTTTTTTCACCGTACCGTCGGCTTCAATTCGAGCGAGTTCTATTTTGACGTTTGGCACGCTCCGGCCGGCTTCGTTAAAAATGCTGCCGCGAATGAACGCAATCGAACCTTCATCAATCGTCAAAATCAGGTGATCGCCGAGCGACCGCGGCTTGCCGGCCTTGATTTCAACATTCTCGATCGTTCCGACGCTCAACCCGGCCTTCTTTAAAGTCACTCCGTAACGACCAGGTTTCAAACCAGTTAACTGAAACTCTCCATTGCGCGCAGTGAGTCCGCGCGCAACTTCCACCTCTCCCTGCCGAACGACTACCGCGACACCTGCGGGAGTGCCGGTCTCGACCCGCACCTTTCCCTTTACGCCGCCAGTCATCTTGTCCTGCGAGTAAACGTTTACGGCCAAAACGATCGCAACCAGCAGGGCGAGCGTTAATCTCTTGAATTTCATGTTCTCTTCTCCTGGCTGTTTCAGAGTAACTGCGGACCGCGTTTCTCGGGGAGCAGGATGATACCACCATACGAGCAACTCTCAGCGCAACAAGTTGATGCCGGAGAGCCGTCCGCCTGTTGCCACGTTAGATTGCTCTAAAACTTGGCGAAGGGAAATTCGCTTCGTATACTGCAAATCTCCCGATCGCTTGAGCTCCCCAGCCTGGGTCGCAAATGCCGGAAAACGCTGTCCATGTTTAATTCATCCGTCTTGCGTCGAACTCTTGCGCTCTTGGCCGTCGCCTTCGTGTGTGGCGGAATATATCAGCCCATGTGGCAGCCCGTCTGTCGGGCGCAGGAGCCCGACGGCCGCGGCCAGCGCCCGCGCAAAGTTTTCCCTCAGCAGCAGGAATCCCCAGAAGAAGTCCTGAAGATCGATACTGAACTCGTCTCACTCGACGTGGTCGCCAGCGACCTGGAAGGGCGACCAGTGCGGAATCTTAAGGAGGAGGATTTCAAACTCTATCTCGACGGAGTAGAGCAACCGCTTTCGTTCTTTCAGATGGAACGACGAACCGGCGATCCTCGCCCGCTCGCGATCGTCTTCGCGCTCGACATTTCCGGCAGCATGACGGCTTTGGAAATGGAGCGCCTGCGCAGTGCGCTAAACGCGTTCTCCGCAAGGCTGTCCGGACATTCTGCGGTTTATTCCGTCATGGCTTTTGGCATGAACGTAAAGACACTCCAGAAGTTTACTTCCGAACCTGAAAAGCTCGACCGCGCCTTTGAACGCATTGCGCGCGAACCAAGCGGACTTTCAACCCACACCTACGATGCCGTTGACGATGCGATTCGCTCCCTCGTTCGCAACGCGCCCCGCACTCGAGATCGCAGATTTTTGAAACGCGCCGTGCTGGTGGTGACGGATGGGTTTCCTGTCGGCGACACAGTGTCGGCCAGCACTGTCATCGAACGTGCGAATGCTGCGGACGCGAGCGTTTACATAGTCACACTTCCTTCTTATTCGCGGGCGATGGCGTCAACAACCAAAACTCCTTTGCCAACGCCGCTGGACATTAGCGGGCTTGCTGAATTGACGGGGGGACGAAGTGTGTATGCCGAGGAGAACAACTACGATGCGCTGTTTCGCGCGCTGGCGGAAGAAGTGACAGCCGCTTATGTGCTGGCTTTCTATCCACCGGAGCTAAAGCGCCGGGACGGGCAATTTCACGAAATCAAGATTGTTGGCCCGAGAGGACTCACGTTGAGGCAAAGTCGCCCGGGATATCAAGCAGGGGGAACGAGAAAGATAAACTAGACTGAAACAACGAGGCGCGCGAGGTCTTTCTACATCTCGGGAGCTGTCTCAAAATTCATCTTCATCGTCGTCGTCTAAATCGTCCTCTTCGGCGAGGTCGAGTTCCACCGGGTCGAGCCCAACCACTTCCAGCTCCACACCGCATTCCTCACAGGACACGCTTTCACCTTTATCCACGTCGGTATCCACATGGACATCGGCATCACACTCGGGACATGTTCCAGTCGGCACTTGCACTACCTCCAGCAAAGTTGAGTTCGGCGACGATCATCCAATTCGCCATAAGCGCGCAGGTATGATTGACCGCCACAATCTAACCGCCGCTGTGAGTTTTTGCAATACTCCTGTCGCCCACAAATTCCACCTTGACGAAAGCCCGCGCGCGTACGAGAAGACAGCGAAGCGCGGGATTGGATTTTAGTTTCGTAAGCCGGTCGGCTGACGCGTTGACTGTGGGTTCCCACAGTCGGGTAATCCGTACCCAGCGGAGCAGGTACACGTGTTAACATGCCCACCGACTGTCTAACGCCGCCTCGTCGGGTTGAACGAGCAGACCGATAATCCCCCTATGTTCGCGTCCCTAAAACGGCCACCGGTACGACTCGCGCTTTTGGTTTCAGTCGGGCTGGTTCTGCTTGGCTCTTCGTTCTACCTCG
>JANLZV010000409.1:0-1827 GCA_031366425.1 Pyrinomonadaceae bacterium
TGAGATTACAAAGCGATAATGCTAAACCGAGAAAAAGCAGGATTGGAATTTGTTTCATGGACCACACTCGCTAAGCAGAGACTGGAAGAGCAGTGCGCTTCTATCCAAAACCGCGTCGGAAGTCAATCAAAACGATCCGCCGGCAAGAAAGCTGCGAAGATTAAAAAGGCAAACGACCCTCAGGCTGCAAACCAGCCCCTTACGAAGGTCCGCACCGTCGTGCTATCCTACGGCTCCCCCTTTTAGAAACGCCCCTGCAATTAAACGAATACGGCCGCTCGATCTTTCGGAGACCTAAGTATGAAAACTGCGCATTCCAGACGACCACTAATAATTTTGTTCGTGACGATTTGTCTGCTCGCCCTCGCGGGTAGCGCTTGTCAGAAAACTGATTCGGTCAGCAACGCGAATCTGACCAGCAACACGAACATGGCCCCCGTAAACGCAAACGCCAATATGTCGCCTGAGTCAGTTGCGACTATCGCGGCGCGCGAGCCGGAAAAATATCGCGCGACGTTAGTGCTCAGCGCCGAGACTGAAGGCGGACAGAAAACGATCGGGATTCCCACGTTGTCTGCGGAAGTAGCACGCAACGGCGCCGATCGTCGCGTTTCATTTAAGCTGCCAGACGGTTCGGAATTGATCTACCTGGACCAGGGCGGCAAGCATATCGTGATTGCGCCCGGACGGAAGCAGTATGCTGAATTAACTCAGGAAGCCACTGGCTTTCAGTTACACAAACTGATGACGCCCGGACAGATCGTGGCATCAATAGAAAAACTTAGAGGCGTTGAGCGTGCCGGCGAAGAAACAGTTAATGGCCGCCTGGCCGAAAAATATCGCTACGCGACTACCACCAACACTTCCACTTCCGCAGGCGCTGTAAAAAGCGAGGCCTTCGTCTACGTTGACAAGGAAACGGGTCTGCCCTTGCGAACTGAGCTCTATTCGGAAGCGAGCGGCAACGTTCAAGGTGTGAAAGGCGCGAAGATCGTGGCCGAGATGCGCGACATCAGCACCACTGTCGACGATTCACTCTTTCAGGTTCCAACCGGACTGAACAAAGTGCCGGCGGAACAGGTGCGGCAACAAATCGATGCGTTGACGAATACCGTCGCGGCTTTGGTCAAAGCGCTCTTGAGCAACATGAACGCGCCGGCGGCAAACTCTGGTCCATCGCCCATGATGACCGGTTCGCCGATGAGTTCCATGAGCGCGTCACCGTCGCCGCAGGGTTCGCACTAACCGCTAACTTCGCCGCGGGCTGATCGAAGCAGGTGGCCCGCGAGGAGAACTATGAAATACATATTGATTCTTTTGTTGGGACTGTTACTTGGCGCGGGCGCCGCAGTATTTTTTCTGGGAACGCCACGCGCCAAAGCCGTCCCGGGCGTAGCCGTGAAAACGCCCGATCCGTCCGGCGATCCTGCGGCGACCGTCGTCGTTTCCCTCAGCAACAGTTTCTTCGATGGATTACTCGGCTCGATCTTTAAGGATCTCGGGCCGCCGTCGTTCCAACTTGGCAACCTGGCCCAACCGCCTGCGGGTGAAATTCGCCATGCGGTTTTTCAATCAGGCTGTACCAGCACGATCACGCTTGCGCCCGGGGATAGCAACGCGAAGACGCAAGTTCAGTTTGCCAACGGGAAAATTTCCGCGCCGCTCGTTTTCAGCGGCACTTACAACCTGGCGGGAAACTGCATTCAGCTCAAGGGTTGGGCCCAAACCACAATCGATCTTTCATTCGACGCTTCGCGGCAAACGCTTTACGGTCGGGTTAATGTTGAAGGGGTCAACCTGGAAAATGCAGGCGCGTTTGCGCCATTC
>JANLZV010000412.1:0-1779 GCA_031366425.1 Pyrinomonadaceae bacterium
TTTGGCGAGGCGGCCATTGAGCAGCGGACGCAGAACCTGGCCCGTATGCGAACGGCGGGAGCGGGCCACGTCTTCGGGAGTGCCGGCTACGACCACCCGACCACCGTGTTCCCCGCCTTCCGGTCCAAGGTCAATAATGTAATCGGCAGACTTGATCACGTCGAGATTGTGTTCGATGACGATGATCGTGTTACCCAGAGACACCAGCCGTTGCAGCACGTCGAGGAGCTTATGCACGTCGGCAAAATGCAGACCGGTGGTCGGCTCATCAAGCAGGTAAAGAGTGCGGCCGGTGGCGCGTTTCGAAAGTTCCTTGGCCAGCTTGATGCGTTGGGCTTCACCACCTGAAAGCGTGGTCGCAGACTGCCCGAGTTTCAAATAACCCAAACCTACGTCGAGAATCGTCTGAAGTTTTTGCTGAATCTGCGGGATGTTTTCCAACAACGGCAACGCTTCTTCCACGGTGGTGTCGAGCAACTCCGCGATTGACTTGCCTTTGTATCTGACCGCCAGGGTCTCGCGGTTATAACGCGCGCCGCGGCAAACGTCACAGAGCACATAAACGTCGGGCAGGAAGTTCATCTCGATGCGCTTCATCCCGTCGCCTTCGCAGCCTTCACAACGTCCGCCCTTCACGTTGAACGAGAATCGGCCCGGCTTGTAACCGCGTTCGCGAGATTCCGGGAGCATCGCATAGAGTTCGCGGATGGGCGTGAACAGTCCGGTGTACGTCGCTGGATTTGAACGCGGCGTGCGGCCGATGGGCGACTGATCGATTTCAATAACTTTATCGACGTGATCAAGCCCGCTGATCGACTTGCAAGCGCCCTGCTCGGCAAGCGAGCCATAAAGGTGACGCGCCAGCGCGGGATAGAGGATGTCTCCGATGAGCGTTGACTTGCCAGAGCCCGAGACTCCCGTGATCACTGTCAACAGACCGAGCGGAAAGGTGACGTCAATATCTTTAAGATTATTTGCGTGCGCGCCTTCAACGGTCAGGCATTTTCCGTTTGCCAAACGTCTCACCAGCGGCACTTCAATTTTCTTGAGACCACTGATGTAGAGTCCGGTGATCGAATTTGGATTTCCGGCCACGTCATCGGGAGTTCCCGAAGCCACGACCTCGCCGCCATGAGCCCCAGCGCCTGGGCCAAGATCCAGCACGTAATCCGCGCGGCGGATCGTCTCTTCGTCGTGTTCCACGACCAGCACCGTGTTTCCCAGATCGCGCAAGGCCGTCAAAGTGTCGAGCAGTTTTTGGTTGTCACGCGGATGCAGACCGATTGACGGTTCGTCGAGAACATACAACACACCGCGGAGTTGCGACCCGATCTGCGTAGCGAGACGAATGCGTTGGCCCTCGCCTCCCGAAAGAGTCGCCGACGAGCGGTCGAGGGTTAAATATCCAAGCCCGACGCGCTGCAGAAAGCTGAGGCGGTCTTTAATTTCGCGCAAGATCTGTCCGGCAATTTGCTCTTCGCGTTTGTTCAACTTGATCGCGTCGAAAGCCGCGACGGTGTTTTCGATCGGCAAGGAAGTGTAGTCTGCGATTCCGCGACCACCCAGCCGCACTGAAAGGGAATCAGAGCGCAGCCGCTTGCCTTTGCAATCCGGACACTTTGCGGGTGACACCAATTCATCCAGGGCCGAACGCACCTTTTCCGTCGAGGCTTCGTGAAGTCGGTCGCGCAACCAAAGCAGCGCCCCGGTCCAGGGGCTTTGATACGAGTAGAGACCCTGGCGGAAAGCGATCTGACCGCTGACGCCATGAAGGAAACC
>JANLZV010000413.1:0-1689 GCA_031366425.1 Pyrinomonadaceae bacterium
GGATATCGCCACGATTACCGACACGGCGCGCGGCAAGAAGCTTTCTTACGCGCAGCTCGGCATGGCGATCCTGCGAAACTTCAACGCTGAACAAGCGCCGGAAGGATTTCCGATTTCGCAGATCCTGAATCTCTTCAAGCCTTCGTCAACCAACTCGAGTTCAGACCGCAACGATCGCATGAAGACCGAGACGAAAGATAATCCCAACGACACCTGGCGCGTGCTCTGCGTCGAGGGCATGTGGTTTCAGGATCTCTTCAACTACGATTTCCGCCGCACCGAGATGTGCGTGATTCCTTACGGCACTCAGGAAGGCGAGATTTCATTCTGCGCTTACAACACGGGCGTCGGCTGGCGGCAGATTATCGAGAACATGCACAAGACCGCTAACCTCGGCGAATGGTATGAAGAGCATGGACGTCATGCAGTTTACGCCGCCGGTAATGAAGTGCCCGGCATTAGTAAAAAACATTCGTTGAGCTTGCCGATCATTCAGGCTGTGTTGGCCGCAGACTCAGATGAGAAGCCTGTGGTCGTCTCGCCCTATTTGGTCCAGGAACACGAAGAAGAATCCGTAGCAGTTTAAGATTTATAGGCGCAGCTTTCCCGACTGCGTCTTCATCGAGCGCTGGTTGCAGTGAGTTGACACCGCGCTCCTAATTCCGCAATCCCACCAGGAGAAATTTAAATGACACGCACGAAATCCCCTTTTATTAAGCTGGCGCTAATACTCGCTGTTACGGCAATCACGGCTCAGATCACAATTCACCCTCTAGGAGCCGCTGCTTTCAACGGCACCCCTCCTCAGACAACCGAGGTTGTTGTCCCGGACGGAACCGAATTTACGGTAGTCACAACTGAAGAAATAAGCAGTAAAACGGCCACTGAAGGTGACCCACTAAGTTTCAAGGTGGATGAAGATGTCATCGTCAACGGGAAGGTTGTTATCTCGAAGGGCTCGGTGGTCAAGGGTACAGTGGCGAGCGCTAAGAAATCCGGTTTCTTTGGCCGCGGCGGCAACCTCGGCGTCAGAATTGAATCCGTTGTTACGGTAGATAATCAAAAGGTAAAACTTCGCTCGGCGAAGGGCAAACAGGGTGATGACAAAACTGGCACGACTGTAGCCTTAGTGGTTTTGTTTGGGCCGCTCGGTTTTTTGAAAAAGGGGAAACAAGCGATAATCAAAACCGGCACGCAAATCAAAGTCTTCACCGACGAAGAGAAAAAAGTCCAAGTCAAGCTGTAGAGAGTTTCTAAAATGCGAAATGCGCGGCACCATTGCCGCGCATTTTTTTGCGTCAGGCCCCTTCGCGGCATCGCAATTGCCCGCCTCAATACGAAGTTTGATTTCGTAGGGAGGCCATTTAGCAGTGAGAAATTCTATTACGTTCGTTTTCTTTTCGCTTCTGCTTGTTTCCTCGTCTGTTTCTCTCGGCAGCGCACAGACGGCCAGCGTTCAGGCCGCCGCAGAACAAACGATCCAACAGTCGCGATCTTCAGCACCCGCTTCTCCGATAAGCGCCGCTTCGCTACAACCCAGCCTCGAGTCCAAAATCCCTGCTGGCACATTGATCGAAGTTGAAGTCGCCTATACGGTCAATTCAAGAGAGGTGAATCCCGGCGAGCGAATCAGCTTTCGCGTGCTCGTTCCGATAGTAATCGATGGCGTTACCGTCATTGAGAGGGACG
>JANLZV010000458.1:0-9237 GCA_031366425.1 Pyrinomonadaceae bacterium
CCACCGACCATTGCGAGCGCGCGACTTAACGTCAGCCGATCGCGCATGTAAATTCCCTGCGGTGAAACGACACTACCGGTTATGTAAATCGGCTCGGCTTCAGTCACCAGAATGAAGTCGCCTGGTCGAATCACTGGATTAACCTGGCCCGAACTTAACTCAGCAATCTTTATGAGTTGCAGCGGAACCTTGGACGCGTCGATTGGCGCAGCCTCAGCTTCTTCGCCCGGCAGCGGGCACATCAACGGTTCGGTGTGCAAAATTTGAATCGTGCCTGAAGCGCGTTCGGTAAATCCTCCAGAGGCAGCCATCAGTTCGTTAAGTCTGACCTTGCGCTGCATGGTGACCCGGGCCGGCTGTCGCACGGCGCCAAAAACCGTCGCCGGCTGTCGGCTCTTACGTTCAGTCGTGCGAACACTAACTTGAGCGTTCTTGATGTACTTTGAGTAAGCCTTCGCGACGTCGCGTTGAACTTCCTTTTCGGTGCGGCACTTTGCAGGGATGGGCGCTTCAAGAAATGGCAACGAACTGAGATTGCCATCGCTGTCGATCTCGACCAGAGCGTTCAGGTCTGGCTGACCAAAGACTCTGACATCGAGCACGTCGCCCGGGCCAAGCAGATAGTTTTTAATGCCCTGACTATCTACGGCCGATGACCCTTGATCACTGCCAGCAGAGCTCTGCTGCCCTTGCGTAAGTCCCAGGGTGGGCCAGATCAATCCGGCTAAAAGCGCGACCAACAAGAAATTTCTCTTCATAACAACCTCAAAAATCTTAAAAGCCTGACTAAACAACTCTGAAAGATGTTGAGTCCGGAAGGATCGATGCCTCACCCGGCTAATCCGGTCCTTCGCGTTATCCCCGGGTAAACTTGCCTGCCGATGAGTTTTCGTCGGCGGCCGCCTTATGCTCGCGGTCCTTTTTTCCCGGCTTTCCTACCGTACCCGGTACCGCAAACCCTGTAAAAAGCAGGTTGCAATGATTGCACAAAAGATAGTGGATGCCAACCAGTCGAAAGATTAACGGGGTCGGTTTGTAGCCTTTTCTAATGCGCGAGCTGCGACACTTAGGACATCGTTGCGAGATCATTATTTCCACCTTTCGCGATCATGCTTTCAATCCTCAGTCGAAACTTCAGCGCGGGCATTCTTTTGATTGCGCAGGCGCCCCTGTAAAGACTCAATCTCACGAGTAATTCTCTCCACCCCGGGGGCCCGAATTTCTTCCTTCACCCGCTCGCGGGTAAGGTAAAAAAGGGCGTCCTTATAGCGCTCAATCGCCCGTCGATAGTGGCCCTTAAAGGCTGAACGCTCTGCCAATTCAACCCAATGCGCCACCTTAACTGAACCGACAAACTCCTGAATCGCGAGGCTCGACTCCTGTAACTCTCTCTCGTCGGGGTAAAACTTCAGTGCCGACTCAAGGCAATGTAAGGCCCGATTCGCAGCTTCAATCTTGTCGGATGTCCGGGCGCGCTGCTGAGCGTCGTAAGTTAACGAACGTGATGAATCTCTGGCCCAGGTCAATAAGTGATGACGTTGTAGCGCTCTGACCCGTTCCTGTCCGGTCCTGATTGAAATCCTTTTTTCCGCCGGTAGATTATTTGTTCGCAGCGCTTCATCGGAACTCGTTAAATAGTCCTGGCAAAGATGAAACACATCGAAGTGCAGTTCCGGGTTAGACTCGGCGTCAGCATCCGCCGATTGCTTTTGGATCACCCGCCACGCAGTGGAAAGCAACGATGACGATTGCGACTTCGACGAGCTCGTCGATCTTTCGCCATGCGATCGCGCGGCCGGCTCTCCGCCCTGATCGAGCAGGTAGCGAGTCCAGGCCCGTCGCATGATTACTTCGCGGGCCGAGAGCGACACGAGCAGCACCACGCTGGCAGCAAGTCCAGCTGGAATCCATGGCGCTTCATCGCCGCCACTCACCAGGGCCCACCAGAGTCCAAAAAATAATGCGAGCGCCGCCACGAAGGCGCTGAGAAGATAGCCAACGCTTGAAGGCATCCGATTCCGCGGCGCGTGTCTACGCGATGCTTCACTGGACCGGTGCGCGTTTGTTCGCGGGGTCCTCGGAAAAAAATCAGGCGCAGAGTTGTTGGCCAATTGCGTTTCTCTCAGAAGGGCTATTTCAAAAGACTACGACGACAGACTGCGTAAACCCGCTCATCACTAACAAATAACTGCAATTAGTCATAGTCAGCTTTTTACTCTTAGGCTGTCAATATATCATTCCTGCTATTCTGTCGTAACTGAAGTCAGCGAAAGAGGAAAACATCATGGACCAGGAGTTTGGCTCGAAGACTCTACTCATCACGGGGGCGACCTCGGGCATCGGCCGGGCGACTGCCATGCGGTTTGTCGACTCGGGAGCGAGCGTGGCCGCAGTCGGCAGAGACAAAACCGCGCTGGTGGAACTGCAAACGAGTGTCGAGGCACTGGGCGGGCAATGCCTGACAATCGAAGCAGATCTGTCGCGCGCAGGCGAAGCCGGCGCTGTGGTGGCAAAAGCCGTCGCTCGTTTTGGTGGAATCGACGTCCTGGTTAATGCCGCCGGCCACATTTCTTCCGGCACGATTGAAACCACTTCAGACGAGGCGTGGGACGCGATGCTGGATATAAACCTACGCGCAGTGTTTCAACTAATGCAGAAAGCTCTGCCCTCGATAATTGAGCGCCGCGGCAACGTCGTAAATGTTTCCAGCGTCACCGGTCTGCGGGCATTTCCCGGCGTCCTCGCATATTGCGTATCGAAGGCCGCCCTCGATCAATTGACGCGGTGCGCCGCGCTTGAACTAGCCAGCAAAGGCGTGAGAGTAAACGCGGTCAACCCGGGTGTGGTCGTCACCGAAATTCACAAACGCGGAGGAATGACCGGGGAACAATATGCCGCTTTCCTCGATCACTCTAGAGAAACACACCCGCTGGGGCGAGTGGGCGAGGCCGCGGAAATCGCCGAACTAATTTTCTTTCTGGCGTCCTCGCGGGCCTCATGGATTACCGGCGCCACTTACTCGATTGACGGCGGACGCGCGCTAACGTGTGCGCGCTGAAGCGCTCCGAGCAATTCTGAACGTGGGATACGCGATCACAAAGCTCGCTCTTGCTGGTCTCTCTCGGTATACTCTGCCGCACCAAAAGGGCCTCGAGATTATTCGGCTCCACTTCCAACTTCGGTGACTAACTGCTGGAGACTATCCGATGATTAACAATCCCCCGCCCCACGTAAGTTTAAGCGCGCCCGTGGCAAGGAGACCCGCTACTGGAGCGAGCGCGATCAAGATCATCTTCGGCGTGATGGCTTCGTTGATTGCGTTGCTCCTCGGATTGATTGTCCTGCTGCTGATCGGATTCGAGACCGGCATCGTGGCCTTACTGATCGGTCTCGTCTCAGCAACTCTGCCAGTCCCGGTCTACCTGATCCTGGTGATCTGGATCGATCGCTATGAATCCGAACCTTTCTGGATGCTGGCCACTGCGTTTCTTTGGGGAGCGCTCGTCGCTGTGTTTTTCGCGTTTATGATTAACACTGCGAGCGGGCTCGCGGTGATCCTGATCACCAACGACGTGGGCGCGGGCCGCACCTTCGGCGCGGTCGTTTCCGCTCCGATTGTTGAGGAGACGTCCAAGGCGCTGATCCTGTTTATATTTTTCTTCTGGAAAAAGAATGAGTTTGACGGCGTAATTGACGGAATTGTTTACGCCGCCATGGTGGGGCTCGGGTTCGCCATGACCGAAAATATTCAGTACTACGGCAAAGCGGTGCTCCAGAGCGGCGGCGAAGGGTTGACTCTCGTGTTCATTCTCCGCGGCGCCTTGTCACCGTTCGCGCATCCGATGTTTACCAGCCTAACGGGAATCGGCCTCGGCCTCGCGAATCAGACGCGCAATCTTTTCGTTAAGTTAGTGGCCCCAATCCTTGGTCTACTAGCTGCGATGTCAATGCACAGCATCTGGAATGGTTCGGCCGTATTTTTTGGCGGCACTGGATTCATTCTGATGTACGTGGTGATCATGATTCCGGCGTTCTTTATCATGTTCGTCGTGATCGTGCTGGCGCTTCGACGCGAGGGACAAATCGTCCGCGAGTTTCTGACGCCCGACTTTCAAGGTGGTCTACTGAGTCAGGAGGAATACAACCAGCTCTGCACCATTCGCGGCCGGATGGGCGCGTCGTACAATGCGTTTTCGCGCGGCGGCCTCAACCATTGGCAGGCGCGAAGGCAATTGAATCAGACGGCCAGCGAACTTGCCTTTCATCGCAGCCGGCTCGCGCGCGGATTTTCAGCCGCCGACGCTCGCGAGCGCGAAGCCGACTATCGCCTCGCATTGGAAGACCTTTTGAAGCGGTTGCGCGGTAAATAAAGCCTTCGCCGCGAACAAAAAGTCGCCGATTTCAAATGATTGACTTATACTAACGCGGCATTCGCAAAAGTTGTTTTGGCTTCGAAGCTAACCCCCGTGAGAATCCAACTCTTACCCAGCACCTTTGACAGCGACGGCCACGCAACTCCTGAACAACGCCTGACCTGTTTCTTAATCGATGAATGTGTAGCGGTTGACGCCGGCAGCATCGCTCTGGCGTTGACTGAAGACCAGCGCGCCAAAGTCCGCGACATCATCGTCACGCATCCTCACATGGACCATATCGCGAGTCTGCCAATCTTCATCGACGACCTTTATCCGACTTTGAAAACGCCGGTGCGCGTTCACGCCACGCCCGAAGTAATTTCCCTGCTGGAGCGCGACATCTTCAACTGGAATGTTTACCCGCGCTTTTCGGAGCTGAAAAACGACTACGGTCCGGTGATGGAGTATGTGCCGATCCCGGTTGGGCAGGAGTTCAAAATCGCGCATCTTACGGTCACCGCTGTGGCAGTGAATCACATCGTGCCCACAGTAGGACTGGTAATTTCAGACGGGCGCTCGACCGTGGCCTTTAGTTCGGACACCTCAGAGACTGAAGAATTCTGGACAGTTGTTAACCGATCCCCAAGTGTCAATGCGCTCTTGATCGAGGCTTCGTTTCCGGATTCGATGGCCGAGCTGGCAGACGTGTCGCGGCACTTCACGCCCGCCTCGTTGCAACGTGAACTTCAGAAACTCAATCACAACGGCCTCGACATCCTGGCCGTGCACATTAAGCCCGCGTATCGCGAAAAAATTATTCAGGAGCTAGCTGACTTGAAAATACCGGGACTTGAGGTGATGAAACCCGGGACCGTCTATGAATGGTAAGTTGGAGAGTTCTGCTAGTTGATACTGTCGAATTCGTTTTGCGCGTGCTCACCTGCCACTTCATGCAACAACACGCGACCGCTCGGCAGTAGTTCTTTAACTCGCGCTGTGCGGGCTTCACGGTCGCGGCCGGGTTTCAACTCAGCTCGAAACGTCACTGTCATGCCAGGCCGCGCCCAAACACCGGCCGGATTATTTGTAGAGACCGAATTCGATCCCATCCGTTTGTTCTTCTTGATAAAAGCGCCCGCCGCGCCCAACGCGCCGGCGGCGAGTGCAATGCCGCCGAGCACGCGCTTTGTGCCTTTTTTCATTTCTTACCTACTGCTTAGTGTGCGACAGATTCACAAAGCGGATCGAGCCGCGCTGTAATTGTTGGTAGGCCACTCAGCGCCTTGTCAGCATTCATTTGTGTAAAGTGGGCCCACTCGGGCGGCACGTTTGCTTCAGCGAACACCGCTTCCACCGGACATTCGGGAACACACGCGTCACAATCAATACAGGTTTCCGGATTGATGTGGAGCATGTCGTCATCGAGATGAAATGCTTCAACCGGACAAACTAGCGCGCAATCAGTGTAGCGGCAGTTCACGCAAGGTTCTGCTACGACGTATGTCATTAAGCTTCGAGTCTCCTCTGCTTGGATGTAGGCGTCCGGCGACGACCACGCTTACTCACCGGGAACCATATCTTAAGCACTAATGCCAAACTTTTGAAAGATAGAAAACGCGGAATGCAAAATAGACGCGGCGGTCCGGCCGTCTACGTCTGCGGATCGTGCCAGGTGTGCACCGGCTTGCCGGCCGAAAAATCGTAAAACAGCAGGTCGCGATTCGCCAACATCTTGGTCAGTAAAATTATCTGGCCGGTGTGCATTGAGAAGTGCTCTGTGACGTGAAAGATGGCGGCGAGCGCACTTGCTTCGGTGCCTTGAATCGGGTAGCTCGCCAGGATTCGCGACGCATCGAACCGCCCGAGCACTTCGTCCACGTCAGCGACAGTCGCCCGCAGGCGGCTCAAGAGCCCTGCCCGGGAAACAGTTCCTGGTTCATCAAACTCAGTTTGGCGCTCGCGCTTGTCTGCCTCGCCACCCAGTCCGCAGACGATCCACTGCCGCGCATTTCCAGCCAAATGAAGCATGAGATTCCCGATGCTGTTTGATTCGGGATTCGGACGCCACCAAATTTGGTCGTCAGTTAGCTGCTCGAGACAACGTTCAATCTTGGGAAGATACTCGGTACAGATTAACTCGCGTGCGTTTTGGATGAACCTTTGGGAAACGTCCGCTTGAGACTTTTCATCATGACTCGACATGCGTGAAAGCTATCGCTTCGGCTGAGCAAGTGTCAATTCTTTGAGCGGAGACCGGGGTTACTTTAGGCCTTAGACGCGAAAAGGCCCAACTCCGACTCTTTGAAAAGCGTCGAGTTGGGCCCTTGAAACTGTAGGGTTAGAAACGCGTTCCCGCGTTACGCTTCGCTGGTGCGCGCGTTTTCCGGCAGCAACAGCTTGATAGCGTTGGCGGTTTCCACACGGCGCTTCTGCTGAAGCTCATTAACCCAATTGGTTACGGTTTGAACCATTTCACGCGCCGTCTGACGCGGAGTGACTTCCTTGGGAGCGGGTTTCTGCTTGAGATTCCGCTCGTCTTTCTTAATGACTCGAATTGTTTTCTTTTCTGACATTTCTACACCCATTATCTGGGCCCTTTACTTTTTACTTGTTCTTAAAACGTTTTTGCTTGTTAAGAGTTCCCTGATTCTCAATTGCTTCTAAAGAACGGGACGCTCAATCAGTCTTGCACTCTTTCTTGCGCTCGTCACCTTGCAATGTGCAAGCCACAAGTTAACTTCCGGGACTTCGATGCGTTCGGCGTCGACTGGTGACAAGAATATTACGAACTTCGTCTTGTAATTGGATTGAACCTGAAATTGAGCGAAGGAGTCGAATGTTACTAAAAAGTACACTCTTCCGCCGTCACGTATGGTTTTTCCAACCTTCCCTTAGCCGGTGCAACCTCTGCCCGGCCGGTCATATCCAGCCGCCAGATCTTTTTCTGGGTTGTGTAGATAAGGACACACAGGCCCACTGCCGCACCCATATTGACCCACTTCAATCCGCCAATCATGTGTTTGGTGCCGAAGTTAACCATCAATCCATTAACGATGATCAGGGCCAGCCGAAACTCAGTGGGGCCAAATTTCATGTAACTGATCTGAAGTTTTTCGGTAGCCGCAAACGCCAGGAAGGTACTGAAATCAAAGGCGGCAAAAAGCGCCAGCATCAATAGCAACTGAAAGCGCGAACTCTCCGGCAGGATAAACGCGTAACCGATTAGAATGGAGCAGAGGAAAACATAGTCAAGCAGATGATCCATGTAATAGCCCCACCTGACGAGACCGGTGTTTCTATACTTCCCAACTTTGCCGTCGTAGTGGTCGGTCAACCACTGCAGCGCAATCATTGCCGACACAGCCCAAAGCCAGCGCAGGTTTTTAGCCGCGAGGAAACTGAAGACGACGATCAAAAACGACCAGACAAGCGTGAGCATCGTCAGATGATAGGTCTCCAGCCATCTCGGAATCCGCGGCAATACGATTGGCGCCAGTCGGCGTTCGAGTGGTGATAGGAATGAGCTGTTGATTTTGCTGGCCCCGGCAAATTCTTCGTTGCGCATTGTGACTTCCCTGCTTCCTCTTTTCGCTCAAGTCTTTCCGTCGCGGCTAGTGCAAAGTCTACGCCACGCCAAATCGCTCCTGTTTGTAAGGTTTTCTTAATGTAATCGAATGGCCTTGAGCAGCCCGAGCGATGGGTTCAACGCGCTACGCGTCAGCTGGAACATTTTTGCGACTCAGTGGAGCAGGGCGAAATACTACAGACCCTGAGCGGGCTCGGGGTTCGCGAAGCAGGCTCGGGACGATTGAACTAGATAAAGACTACTGACTGCGAGCTGGGAATATCAAACCGACGCCGGCAACTTCGACAGGCCAGCATGTCATCGATCCGGACCATGTAGTCGCGCGACTTCTGAAAGCGCATGCGGTCCTGCTCGTTGCCACCGCGCGGCGGACTTGTCTTCTTGGTGCGCTTGAGCCAACGCACGTCATACTCGGCGCGTTCGCGACAGTGAGGACAGCTAAAGGTCGCCTTTTTCAGCTCCTGCTTTTCGTTAAAGAAATCTTGTTCGTTCATAATGGGCTATCCTGCAAAAAAGTCTGGCGATACAAAGTCGCTCTCGATCAGGTAGCGAGCAGAACTGTTAATTCTTGCGCGCGTCGGATGCGTCCGACGGGTCATCTATCTCCCAGTTCACGCAGATAGCGAAAACTGTAAATACCGGTCTCGTGAGCATCACTCCAACGAAAGTTTAACGCGTAACGACCGACCACACTCAAGTTTGTGATCGTGAGTTCGTCAGAAACTGCTTCCGGTTTCAAAACTCTCTGGCCGGTCCACTCGTTGACGCACTGGGCGCAGGGACAGGCGCGTCGCAACTCGGGAGCATTATAAAGACAGACACAATCATCACCCCAAGTGATGCGCAGGCCCGCATCGCCTTCCTGTTTAATCTCGCGCGGCTCAATCGCCGGCCCCCGTCTGTCGGTAGTTTCAATCATTGCAAAAGCTCACGTCTGGTCGCGTGCCGGCTACTGTCCGTGCCTTCGGGCTTCTGCCTCGCGCACGGCATCTGCCACGCTCTCGGCGGTGATATCAAAGTGTGAAACGTCCCAGGCGACCTTCCCTTTATCCAACACGATCACTTGCGGTGACTCATGACGGACCCCTAACTTTTCTCCGATTTCGCGGGAGAGCGCGCCGGCGACCTGCACCTCGACAAGGGCGACTTCGCCGTCGTAGCGTGACATCTGATCGTAGGCTGCCGCACTGATCGGACAGGTCAGGCTGTGTTTGAAGATAACCACCGGCCGTTCCTTTGATTGCTCGTTCAGCTCGGCGAGCGACCCTTTTTCTGTAATTCGGACTAATTTATTTC